>RECI01000282.1 GCA_007694095.1 Balneolaceae bacterium
TGGCGGTAATCGGGATTATTCGCCCTGGGCGGATGGTTATGAACAGCCACTGTAATATCATATTCCTGCACCATTCTCTCTATCAAATCCATCGATTCAGCGGGCGGTTCGGATGAGATCGCTTTTACACCCAGTTTCCTGGCAAATTCGAACACCCGGCGTTGTTCTGCTTCGTCATTCGGAAGGCGTATCACGCCAAAGTTTACAGCAATAAGGTCGTGATCGGCCAATTTTTCTTTCACTTCAGCGATGATTTCATCAGATGAATCGGGTGTAAAACGGGTTTGGTCATTTTCATCGGGACGAAGTTTTTGGCCCGGGTAAAGTTCGATAACGCGTCCTCCCGCTTTTGCCGTCATCTCTATGGCTTCGTGTAGGGAATACCTGTTAAATGTATAAGCCTGGGCGCCGAGAGCGAACCCGCCCGTTAAATGACTCTCAGGGATGTTGAATTGAATGGATTCAATTTCGGAAACAGTATTCTTATTTTCCGAAACGGCAAAACCGATGAAAATTCCGCCCAGCAGCAGCAAGGTTAGTGCAAATAAAATATTTTTTATCATGGCAGTTGTATGGTGAGTTTTGAATTTTTACTTCATATACCGTTTTGTCAACGGAAACTAATTACCTTCTTTTAAATGTAGAAAATTTCATCGAATTTCAAAGTCATTATCACCTTATGAAAACCTCTTCCCTGACTTCCTTAATTTAACTCACGTTTCGCCGCTAAATCTGATTTTTATTGCCACTGAAATCTCCGTGATCCTCCGTGCTTCCGTGGCAACTATAAAGGAATTCATTCATTAGTAACTATCTCATTATCAGGCGCCTCGAACACCGTTAAAACCAAGATGTAGTTCATCATTTGATTTGCGATGCACCGAATAACCTTTTTATGAATCGGAAAAAAATTCGGTTCTTCGGCCTATCGCAAATCATTCAGATACTACTCACCCGATCATTACTCTAAATCCTCTATTTCTTTTCCCCATAAATAAAACATTTTACGTGCCACATCGGTGTTGTCATAACTGCCTGTAAACAATTCGGCCGACGGGCCATATGCAAAAACCGGAACATGTGCAGCCGTATGACCTCCAGTTGAGAATTCATGACGGAAATTTTCACGGTTACCTGCTCTGCCGGCCGGCAGTGTTAACCCGCCTGTTTCATGATCGGAAGTTACAATAACCAGCGTATTGCCCTCTTTTTCTGCAAAATCGAGAGCAGCTCCCACAAGTGTGTCAAAATCTATCATCTCATGCATCAGCCATGTAAAATCGTGGTCATGTCCGGCCCAGTCGATCTGTGCACCTTCAATCATCACAAAAAAACCCTTCTTATTTTGTGATAACTGTGACAAAGCTGCTTCAGTCAGCAGTTTCATCTGATCACCGCGGAATGGCGCCTGCGCAAGTTCTTCACCATCAAGAAATACGATCACTTTATCCCTCCCTTTAACTTCACCAAGATTTCGTTCATGATCAATGTAATGGTAACCCAATTTTTTCATTTCCGAGATAAGATTGCGCTCATCCCTTCTTTCGCCCCCTTCTTTTTTGGGAAGAAAATATTTCCAACCTGCACCCATTAGCATATTAATGCCGGCTTGTACATACATTTCCGCAATCAAAAATTCATCACTCCTGCTGTGGTGGTTTACCACGAAAGCGGCCGGGGTGGCGTGAGTGATACTGCAGCTTACAACCAAAGCGGTACTTTTTCCAAGCTCTGACGCATATTGCGCAATACTCTGTACCGCTGTGCTATCCGGCAGTATTCCCAGCATGCTATTGTTGGTTTTGTAGCCCGAGGCAAGCGCAGTGGCACCCGCTGCCGAATCTGTTACAAGCCGGTTGGCCGAATATGTGGATATCATCCCCTTTACCGTCATTTCAGTCATTCGCAAAGGCCCGTAAAGATACTCAACAGCTGTAATTTGGGGATAACCCATGCCATCCCCGATTAGCAGGATTATATTTAATGGCTTGCCATCCGGGTCGGGATCGGTTGAATAGATCTTCTGAACCGGGATTATGAATAGAAATATGACCAGTAAGTAATAATACTTTAAAACTTTATGTACAAACATGGTACTTGATATGAATGGAATTCCTGATGATTTTTAGTGAACGGATAGCGTTTTAAAAAAGCGGTCAGGTGGACGACTTTTTTTGCTGAAAATGCAAGTTAATCACAAAAATTATAATAATAACAGCCAGCCATAATTTATTGGTTCGATATTGAATTGTTTCCCACCGGGATGATTATGCCAGAAACTGTTGGTCTGTGGAATTGTCCCGCAGGGATGTCTTCGGCATTGAACTGTGGGCTGGGAAAGTGCGATGTATTTGCTGCAAATATAAAATTCATTGAACGATGATTACAAAATTGCAGGTCAGATTATTTCATTCTCCAGGTTGTTCAGATTAGCTTGCCTATAGCAACCGGACATCATCGTTTGCAGGTATATCAGGTAGGTTTTGAGTTTTCCCAAAACGTTAATTACGTGTGGCTTCTCTTATCAAATTGTATTCCTACAAACAGGGAGATGTCTTCCCATAGGGATCCCTTCGGGGCGACTTCTGTCGTCACTTCGTTCCTGCTTGCGCTCTTGACATGACAGGCGCGGCGTATGGCGTTTGAGGCTGGAATCAAATGGGTTTTTACGCCGCGTGAGGGAATGGCGAATGGTGTGCGGCGGTGAGATAAATCCTGCTCTTCCTGAAAAACAGAACCGCCGCCATGGTAACAACGGCATCTTGTCATGTCGAGCGCAGTCCCGACAGTGCTTTTCTGCCGGGACGGAGTCGCCCCGCAGGGATCCCCATGGGAAGACATCCCCATGGGAAGGCAGGCTCCGTATTCCACCCCTTTGGCCGCGTTGGTGAGAACTATCGGGCCAACGGACCCTTCCTGTCAATAGAATGTTTACTTGTGATATGACACGAATTTTTCGCAAATCGGAATTTTATACAGAACCTGTTTCCAATATCTCACTGGTTTTCTTCACCGGGAATCTTGTGAATTGTAAGATAAATTGTGTCGCGATACATTTCGCCGGTATCCGATTCAATATGTAACTGTATCCGCATTTGATCAACCGGGCCAAGAACCTGGCCTGATATCTTCAATAACACGGTTTTCCCATCTTCCGACAGTTCAACTCCCTCTACCTCCACAGCATCCTGGCCTTGCATGTCCGGATATTTAACTGACCATTGAGCTGAGCCATATCTCTCCTGCCAGCGATAATTCCACTGATCAACCTGGTATCTGTCCGGGTTCATTACCACATCCCGGTTTAGCTTTTGATTAAACGTAATCCCGATTCCATCAGGCCGAACTTTCACCTGATCCATAATAAATCCTTCACCGCCGATGTACCGAATCCTGTCAATGGATCCGAATTTTACTGCAAACGCATCATCCCAGCCTGTAACACCCGCCATATAGAACTGGCCATCAGCAGGGTTAATACGTGCCCTCTGGGTACCGCTGTCGAACTGAAACGGAAGTGCCGATACAGCAGCCTGGGTGACCCCATCCACATCCTGCATCATTACATAATACGCCCACCCTTTTCCAAAACTTGTATGCAAAAGCCTGTTTCCGAGCGGCCCCCAATCCTCAGGCGTCCAGGCTCCTTCACCCGGCGAATTATCGAAGGCCTGCGGCATCCAGATGATTGGCTGTTCGAATGTATCCGGTAAAATATTGTCACCATCCGGGTATTGAACCAATTCATTTTTCATCCGGTATCTTGGCCCGCCGGGTGCCCAGTCGGGCGAACTAAGTGTGGGCAGGTAACCATAAAATCCACCTTTTTTCACAATACTGATTTTATTCGCCGGCATCCAGTTTCCTTCATTATCACTTACATAAATTCTGTCGTCCGGCCCAACTGTAACACCATTTGGCGCACGAAAACCAATAGCCACCGACTCATAAGATTTCCCATCGGGACTCACCCGTATTACATTTCCCGGGTCGCTGTTATTGGTATACTGACCTGCTTTCGCATAGATAAAATTCCCCTGGCTGTCGGTCTGAAGGCTGAAGTTATAAGCCTGAACCGGAACATTTGACACATCAAAATCGGCAAAAAAGCTTTCATAGAAATCAATTTCTCCATTTCCGTTTAGGTCATTCAAACGCATGATACGGTCACGGCATATCACATAGATTTCCCCGTCAACAATTTTTACACCAAAGGGGTCGTAGAGTCCTGTCGCGATACGCTGCCATTGAATGGCATCGAGTTTATTATCAATACCCTCAGCAAGCCACACATCCCCTGCATACGTACTCATAACAAGCCTTCCATCATCAAAAAAGTCGAATCCTGTCGGGCGAATCCAGCTATTCCACGGATTGTTGAATGGCAGTGCAATTCGGTCTGCCACATACGGATAATTTTCCGGGATGGTAACCAGGTTTTCAGGAGCACCTGGATTCTCTTTTCCGTAATGAATCGGGTCATAACGGGGACGCCCTACGTTAAGTTCACCTTGTGTGATAATTGTCTCATTCCAGATTCTCTCACCGCCATTTATAAATTCATCAGGCCGCAAAACAGGATTTTGCTTTACACCGATCAAATAATCTGCAAAACCCTGAAGCTGTGACATACCGTTTCCGCTATAGCGGTGCACACGTATGGTTTGTGATTTATTGGAGGGGGGTATAAAAAGGCTGATTTGATGACGGCTGTTTTGAACCCATCTCATACCCTCTGTATCACCCTGAATACCTGCAGCGATAAAGGATTCAATTTTGTCTCCCGTGCCCGGCGCCGTCATTATCATACTCCTTTCAGGATGTATCCATTCTGATTCGGGCAAACCGGCAGGAGCGTCTATATCATGTAGTAAAAATACCCCCTCTTTTACCGATGATGAACCCCTGTCAATAAATCTGCCCAGATCAAGTTTTTGCCAGGAATCACCGGGACTGATTTTTAGGGCATGCTGCATCACAGGTAGTCCCTGTAAAATTTCTGTTGACGGCATTTCAAGTATTCTGCGGCCCATTACAGAGTAAGAGAGAACTACTTTATCTTCATATTGATAATGACCGTGATAATCGAGCCATTGTTCCGGCAACGGTGTACGATCAGATACAAGATGATCCAGTTGGTAATAGCGGTCCTGGTAGCTCCATTTCATCTGATCAAGGCCTTCCAGTTCAACACCATCTATTCTGGGTTCCCCTTCTCCCCGGTACAATTGAAATTTGGTATCACTAAGGTCCAGATATCCCTCCCAGGACGCAATGGATGACATTCGATGAACATTGTAAGCGATTCGTACATTTGCAGCGAGTTCAATAATGAGAACATTATTTCCACGCCCTTCAAGTGATGAATAAATAGCCTTACCATAATTCCCGGGATGATTCCTGAAATACTCTTGCCCGAACTCCTGAGAACCTGCCAGGGCATTTTCCCTGATCATGTTCAACATTTCAGTTTCACTTTGAGCCGGTTTTGGCAACCCGTCTAAATACTCGTCAGTTATTTCAAAATAGGCCCCCGGGTTTTCATTTTTAACAAATTGTTCCCGAATGTACTGTATTACCGCATACCGGTCTTCAGGGTCAAGCCACCGCTGAGCCCCCATCTCCCCCGCACCATTGGTAATAGTCCTCCACATACTATAGGGATCTGATCCAAATTTAAATTCATCCCGATTGAATGATGACGCACGTGGAAGTAACGAGGCTCCGTCAATCCCATGACAAGCCGCACAAACCATGTTATAAAAGTCTTTTCCCCTGTTAAATGTATGCTCGTTTAAACCCCGGATCACCTCCGCGTGATCTATAAGTGTCCCGGAATTTTCACTTGCATTTTGGGCATGCGCAAACAGGGGAAGTAGTATTAATTGTATCAGTATCAGAGAAAAACACAATTTTTTAAATAAAATCATTATCAAAAGAGAAAATTAAATACCGGGTTTATTATTAGTTCAATTTTAAAACAGATCAGCCGGCCAATATCTTCTGGGAATCTATTGATTTTATAACAGACTAATGAATCCAAATTCGGATTAATTACCTGTTTCTCCAAAATTTTCACCGCTTTCCGGGGCGATGAAATCCTACTCTGAATAGTTCACGATAGAAACCACCGGCCAGTGATCGGATATAAACACTCCATTCTCGATGATATGATCAACCCGGTATGTTTGAACCTGGAAGTTTTGATCCACAAATATATAATCGATAGCAAATGGCGGTCTTTCTCTCCAGTTCTCATTGAACCCATTACTGGTTGCACCGGCTGAAATCACATCACCGGCAACGTATTCTGAATTTTGAAACTTGTCATTTTCAATGAATACCTCCATCATATGATGGTAAAGCGTATCGCCGAAGGCCGGGTGGTTTTTACGGATGTTAAAATCGCCCATGGCAATAACCGGAGAGCTTCCTGCAATTTCAGAAATTCTTTCCGACATCAAATCAATACTGTTTTTTCGGGCGTCTCTGCCCCTGTGATCGAAATGGGTATTGAACGTATAAATAAGCTGACCAGATTGATTATCCTGCAGTGCAGCCCATGTTACAATCCTGGGCAAGGCCGCATCCCATCCCCGGCTGGCAACTGAATCGGGAGTTTCTGACAGCCAGAATTGCGAATGATCGACAAGGTCAAAACGGTCTTCCCGCCAAAAAATGGGGGAGTATTCACCGGCTGTATTTCCATCATCCCTTCCCGTTCCAACATAGCCGTATCCCGGAAGCATTTGCTGAAGGTCGAGAAGCTGGTTGTGTAACACTTCCTGCATCCCGATGATATCCGGTGCCTCTTCCTTGAAATAATTTTCGACGATCGGCATACGGTTCACCCAGCGGTTATCACCATCATTTGGATTATCGTAGCGTATGTTAAAAGTTACCAGATGAAGTTGATCTGTTTGATGGCTTTCGCATCCTGCAAGAAAAAGAAGGAGTGCTGCGAGTGACAGGCTTAATAGTTTCATGGTTACCGGTTTGTTGATGTTTCAATATACAGTCCGTAATTATTCAGACAAATGAAATCTGAAATACCCTAAACCCGGATAAACCGAAATATCCCACAAAGTGATCCCTTCGGGGCAAAACTCAAATTCTAAATTCCAAAATGTTGGTGTCACTTTTTATTTGATTTTTCAGGATAATTGAGGCCTGCCGGTGACAGATTGTGAAAAGTGGCGTTTTCAATCTGTTTTTTTCATCAGGCAAATAAGTCCATCACAGCTTCTCCATTACCATCGGGTGTTGTGTAAAAAGGCCTCCCTTCTATTACGTAGTTGGTTCGGGGCGAAATCCCAAGTGCATGATAAATGGTTTGATGAACCTGATCGATGGTAATCGGGTTTTCGATGGTTGAGCATGGGCGTTCATCAGCAGTTTTACCGTACACATATCCCTTTTTAATGCCTCCACCAAACATGAGTATGGAACATCCGTCGGTAAAATGCCTGTGCATCCCGTAATGAGATAAATTTTCCATCATATCGGGAACGTCTACCTGGTCCTGAACCCCGGCACCGGGACGTCCTTCAAGTACCATATCCCGGCTGAATTCACTCGCCAGCACAATGAGGGTCCTGTCCAGGTGTCCGCTCTCGTCCAGATCTTTCACAAGGCGTGCAATTGGTTTGTCAATCATCTGTTTCATTCTCCCCGCACGAGTATGGCCGTTTTCGTGGGTGTCCCATCCATGAAACGGTTCATATTCTGTGGAAACACTAATGAATCGTGCCCCGGCTTCTGTGAGCCTCTTTGCAAGAAGGCAGCCCTGACCGAATCTGCCCGTATTGTACTCATCAAAACTCTCTTTAGGTTCAAGGCTCAGGTCGAACGCTGCCGCCTCGGGTGATTTCAGAAGCATGTACGACTGCTCCATGGCCCTTAGCATCGATTCCTGCTGGTAATCACTCCCATATTCACCCAGCGGGCTCTCCTCCATGAGCTCCCGGTAAATCCGGTTTCTTCTTTCAAACCTTTCCGGTGTCATGCCTGCAGGCGGACGAACCGTATCGAGGCCTGATGATGGATCGGCGATAAGAAACGGAGCGTATTCTCCACCCAGGAATCCGGCCGTATGGTACGCTTTCAGTTCTTCGGCTTCACCTACTTCGAACCGCTGACCAATACTGATAAACGGCGGGATGACCGGATTTACCGGTCCAAGCTCTTTGGCAATCCACGCACCTATGTGGGGAACGTGCACCGTCTGTGGGGGCCTGTAACAGGTATGCCAGTGATACTGGTGCCGGGAATGCAGGATAAAACCCATATCTGCGGCACGGTAAGAACGAATTACGGTTCCCCTGTCTATAATGCTTCCGATCGATTCCAGCCCTTCGGAAAAAAAGAGCCCATCAACAGCGGTTGGAATTTTGGGAAATGTACTTAACACCCGTTTACTTTCAAGGCCTTTTTCAAAAGGGGTATACTCTTTCGGATCAAACGTTTCGGTGTGAGCCATTCCGCCAGCCATCCAGAGTAAAATAACGGTATCGGCTTTGGATTGAATTCTTGAACTGCACCCGCCAAGCAACGCAGTGGCCGGGAGAGAGGCTGCCATTGCCGCAAGAGTCGCTGCCGAGGTCTTTTTTAGAAATTCGCGCCGGTTCATTCCCCGGTTCGTGTTGTTGCGGTTTTGATTTGAATTCATATCCTTTTCAATCCTTGTTGTGTATTAGACAAAATTTCATTGGTCATTTTGTTTACTGATTAGAATGTATGCAGTAAGGCTTTGCGCATATCGCACTGCAAATTGCGGCAGAATACGATTTTCGAATGGAAAAATCGGTTATTCGGGCAATCGGTTCATCGGTCTATCGGTCTATCGCAAATCATTCTGGCTCTGGGTTTAATAAATAAACTGAAATTCCGGCTGCATCACAATTGCCCATAACAGATCCTGTACAGTTTCTTTTGAATAATCTTGTTCTAAAAAACTTTTTGCAATTCCTTTTTCACGTTCAGTTGGTTTTCGGCTGAAGGCAATGAGATAGATATTGTTGATCATCTCTTCAGTTCTGCCATTATATTCTGCCAGCCATTTTTCTGCCCCGCGCTCAAGAACTTCATTCAAAAGTTCGCCGTTTGTCAGCTCCATTGTCTGAAGCAATGTAGCTTCAGAATCCCGTTTGGTTATAACAATCTCACGGGCAGGGCG
>RECI01000289.1 GCA_007694095.1 Balneolaceae bacterium
GGATCTACAAGAAGCCGAGAAACAAACCCTCATGATCCGTGAAGAACGCGACCGCTTGGAAATCGCTTTGGAAAAATTACAGGCTACGCAAGATCAGCTCGTGCAGCAGGAAAAACTGGCCTCGCTTGGGCAACTTACGGCGGGAATTGCCCATGAGATCAAAAATCCGCTCAATTTTGTGAATAATTTTTCGGAGGTGAGTGAAGAGATGATGTCCGAATTAATCGAAGCGCTGGACAAAGGAGATATCGATGAATCGATGGCACTTTCAAAAGATATAGGTGCCAACCTTCGCAAAATTCACGAACACGGCTCGCGCGCCGACGGCATCGTGAAATCGATGCTGCAACATTCCCGAGGCGGCGATGGTAAGATGGAACCGACTGATCTGAATACACTGATAAAAGAGTATGTGAACCTCTCCTTCCACGGAATGCGGGCGGGGAAAGATCCCATTGATGTGGATATTCAATTGGAATTGGAAGAGAATGTTGGCGAGGTACCATTGATTGGGGAAGACTTTAGCCGGGTAATTTTGAATCTGTGCAATAATGCTTTCGACGCCATGCGAGAGAAACTGACAGCTGACAGCCGACAGCTATCAGAGAAACCTGAACAAGGCTATAAGCCAAAACTAACTGTCAGAACACAAACCAGGAATGGCACCTTAACGATCGAAATCGAAGACAACGGACCGGGGATTCCGGATGAGATCAAAGACAAAATTCTGCAACCGTTTTTTACGACGAAGAAGGGGACGCAGGGCACCGGGCTGGGGCTGAGTATTACGAACGATATTATTAAGGCACATGGGGGTAGTTTGGATGTGCATTCACAACCAGGACAAACGGTTTTCTCAATCAAACTTAACAATTGAATCCCACGCTAATGTGCTTGCGAAGAATCCAAAAACACCTGCACTGTACCTTCGGCAATGATCTGATGCCAGTGATTGGGATCTTGATTACAAGCTGGGTTTATAAATGCAATGTTCTTGACCAAATTTATCTTAATTGCTAATAGCCGCTTTATTATGAAATACTCCTTTATATGTATTGCGTTCGCCTTATGGTTTTCTCCTGATGATGGTTATTCGCAGGAACAAGCACTTCCTCAACTCACCGTTGATATGGTTAATGAAATTGGCAACATAGTACTTGGCAACTCTGAGGAATGGAAATACCAGCCCGGCGATGACCTCATGTGGGCCGACCCGGAGTTTGATGATTCCGGTTGGTATGATCTTGCTCCCGTTAATCTCGGCATTGATGCCATGCCCGATTCACTCTGGAACGGCTATGGCTGGTGGCGGTACACCTTTACCGCCGACAGCTCATTCTACAACGAAAACTGGAATCTCTACTTTTTTGGGTGGGGTGCCGCAGAGGTCTACCTGGATGGAGAACTTGTCCAGCGGGCCGGAAACTTTTCCATCTACCCGGATGAAGAGAATACCTATTCTCTTAGAAATATTATTCATCTGCCTGTAGATATATATGAAAATGATAAGCATACCATTGCGATTCGGTACTCCCACCATCAGGCAAAGCAATACAGTACGCTCTTTAAAGAAGATACACGAGATTTAGGCTTTGGATTAGGGTTCGGAACACTCCCTCAACTTACAGCTGAGATGGTGAGTCAAAACGGATTCTTGACGTTTAGCAACTCTTTGGCATGGAAATACCAACCCGGTGATGACCTGCAATGGGCCGACCCGGAGTTTGATGATTCCGGTTGGTACGCGATACCCCCCGGTGGCCTGGGCATTGATGCCATGCCCGATTCGCTCTGGAACGGCTATGGCTGGTGGCGGTACACCTTTACCGCCGACAGCTCATTCTACAACGAAAACTGGAATCTCTACTTTTTTGGGTGGGGTGCCGCAGAGGTCTACCTGGATGGAGAACTTGTCCAGCGGGCCGGAAACTTTTCCATCTACCCGGATGAGGAGAAGACCTATTCTCCTGTAAATCAAATCCACCCGCCCATTAAAATATATGAAAATGATAAGCATACCATTGCGGTTCGGTACTCCTATCATCAGGCAAAGAGATACAATGTGTTGATGAAGGAAAATGCCGGGGATTTAGGTTTTGGGTTAGCTTTCGGAACACATGCAGTCAATCAGTTCTATGCTCAAAGAATTATTTATTCAAGTTTTACCCTCTTTTTCTCATCGGCTGTCCTTTTTGTGCTATTCCTGCTTCATTTGATGCTCTACTTTAAATTTCCGGAAGACCGTTCCAACCTTTTCATTTCCATAATCGTTGGATTATTGTTGATCTCTGATCTGGCTATATTCAGCTTTGTTTATTTGAATATAACTGCATATTGGTACACTGTTTTGAATTTGATATGGAAATACACTGTATCATTTGCTTTTATTTTTCTACCGTATGTTGCGATCAAAATATTTAGATTAGAAGAACTGAATAAAGTAATCTGGCTGATTGCCGGATCTCCATTGTTACTACTATCTGACATATTCGCTCCGGGGCTTCTCGATTATATAGCGCTATTTCTTTTTTCAATTTCATTTTCTCTGCTTGGGTATATCTGCTGGCGAGCCTACAAAAGAGGCAAGAGAGGAGTCCATTTTGTTGCCTTTGGCGTTCTGGGGACATTGATTCTAGCTTTAATATATATGCTAAATTCGTTAAACCTCATAGAAATCAACTTTGGCATTTATTCTGTGATGATTACCTCTCTTTACACCCTGTTTCCGTTGGGTATGACCCTCTATGTAGCTGACAGTTACGGCTACTTATTTACATCCATGGAAAATGAAGTTTCTGACCGCACCCGAGAGCTTCAGGAAACGTCGAAGGAGATCTCCCGCCAGGCTGCGGCTGATCGCATCCGCGCTGAAATCTCCTCTATGCGAAATATCCGGGATCTGCAGAAAATTACACCGTTAATCTGGAAAGAGCTGAACGTACTTGGCGTACCCTTTTCAAGATGCGGAACATTCATTGTTGATGAAAAAGCGGAAACGGTGCAAATGCACCTCTCTAACCCTGATGGAAAAGCATTGGCAGCAACAACCCTTACGTTCAGCGATATGGATTATATCGGGGAGGCACTCCAACACTGGCAAAATAGAACTATTTTCACCACTCAATGGAATGCTGAACGGCTCGTAAACTGGACCCGAATGCTAGCAGATAGGGGATTAATCGATTCAACGGATAGCTATTTAAATTCTGCTACCCATTTAGAATCCCTGCATCTTCATTTTATCCCGTTTAAACAAGGCATGCTCTATGTTGGAAGCAATCAACCGCTTGACAGTGATGAGCTGAAAAATATTGAAGAACTCGCTGAAGCCTTTTCTGTGGCCTACGCACGTTACGAAGATTTTACGCAGTTGGAAGAGAAAAACAACGAATTGCTATCGGCACTACAAAATCTCGAAGCTGCCCAGGAACAGCTTGTACAGCAAGAAAAACTCGCCAGCCTCGGCCAGCTCACTGCCGGTATAGCCCACGAGATCAAAAACCCGCTGAATTTCGTGAATAATTTTTCTGATGTCAGCCTCGAAATGATCGACGAAGCACTTGAAGAGATTAGGCAAATCGGCGAGAACCAACATGCGACAGAAACAGCCGGAATTTTGGCCGACATTAAGGCGAATCTAACGAAAATCCACGAACACGGCTCACGGGCAGACTCTATCGTAAAATCCATGCTTCAACACTCCCGCGGCGGGGATGGCAAAATGGAGCCGACCGATCTGAATGCGTTGGTGAAAGAATTCACAAACCTCTCCTACCATGGTATGCGTGCGGGTAAAGATGCTATCGATGTAGACATTGAGCTGGATCTGGATAAAACAATTGGTGATGTACCATTAATTGCAGAGGATTTTTCGAGGGTGATTTTGAATCTTTGTAATAATGCGTTCGATGCAATGAGTGAAAACGCAAAAGGCAAATGTGCTCCGAGCACAAGCGATTCCCACGTGGGCGAAAAGTCCCCCTTCGAAGGGGGTGCCGATCCCGAAGGCTTTCGGGGGCAGGTGGGGGATGTCTCGTCACAAAAATATGAACCTAAATTAACAGTACGAACGAGATCTAAAAATGGCTCTGTCACCATCGAAATCGAAGACAACGGGCCCGGCATTCCCGATGAGATTAAAGACAAAATCCTGCAGCCGTTTTTTACGACGAAGAAGGGGACTCAGGGCACAGGATTGGGGCTGAGTATTACCAACGATATTATTAAAGCACATGGGGGGCAACTCAGTATTTCAAGTTCACCCGGTGATGGCTCCACATTCACCATACAACTCCCATTATGAAAAATATCTCGTTTTATATCATCACATCCCTTCTGCTTTTCATAAGTCAGCAGGATGTTCTGTTTGCACAAACAAATGATGTCGCTTCTGAGGATATCCCGGTGCTGCATGACTCTCTGAAGACGGATGCCGGAAGTTTTCAGCTCTCAGATCTTCCAAACTGGAAATTTCAACCCGGTGACGATATCAGTTGGGCCGATCCCGGTTTTGATGATTCCGGCTGGCATACTCTTCAGCACGGATTAAGCATTAAGGAAATGCCGGATACCCTCTGGAACGGATATGGCTGGTGGCGACTCACCTTTAAGGCCGACAGCACTTTCTACAACAAAAACTGGGTTTTAGGCCTTATCTCATTAGGGGCGTTTGAAGTGTATCTTGATGGAGAACTGGTTCACAATATCGGCCAGTTTTCAACAAATTCTGTCGAAGAGCAAATTCGTTACTCAATAGCTATGCTTTTCCCTTCTGTAATTATACATCCTACTGATAAACATGTATTAGCTGTTCGTCATTCAAATCATAACGCTGAACTCATGCATCGCTTGTTCGGGCAAAACACTGAAAGATTAACCTCAATAAGACTTGGTTTTGCCCCACCCGAACAAAATGAAATTAGAACTTATAATCAAAAAATAAGTGCTCGTACATCGGGGTTGTCGCTGGGTGTGCTGCTACTGCTTTTTATGCTCCATCTGTTTTTGTACTATCGGTTCGCACGCCAAAAAGCCAATTTGTATATCTTATTTTTACTCATACTGTTAATTATTCATGTCGGTTTGAGTTTTAGGGGAACCTGGTTTGAGCAAACAGGCTGGATTACGCCTATCGCAATGTCAGGTTTTCGTATCGTGATTTTTCAAATAATCACTCTTTTGCCATTAACTCTGAGTGAGTTATTTGGAGTTTTGAAGTATCGATTCTGGAAATATTTCGCATTTATCGGTGCCCCATTCGGTCTGCTTGTGGTCTATACACAATCCTGGCCTGTAATTGCAGCCATCATTATTATTATTGCTATCTCTTTGATTTCCTGCATTTGTCTGATAATAGAGGCGAAAAAGAAAAATGTATCAGGTGTTGCCTATGTAGCAGGAGGATTTTTGGTAGGTATACTATCCATATCTGTTGCACTTCCAATTAATATTTTGTCCTCTTCAATAATCCCTTATACGGTTCTGATTTGGCTGATTACTCTGGTCTATACTGCAATACCAGCCGGGTTGACACTCTATATTGCCAACAACTACTCTAACCTGGTTGAGGGTCTTGAACAACAGGTTTTTGAGCGAACATCTGATTTGAAAAAATCCCTGGATGATCTGCATGCCACTCAGTCACAGCTCGTACAGCAGGAAAAACTCGCCAGCCTTGGACAGCTAACTGCCGGAATTGCCCATGAGATCAAGAATCCGCTCAATTTTGTGAATAATTTTTCGGAAGTGAGCGATGAGATGATCATTGAGCTTAAGGAAGCCATGAGACGTGGTGATCTGGAGGAAGCTGACGAAATAGCTACGGACATCGGCAGTAATCTCAAAAAAATCCACGAACACGGCTCACGGGCGGACTCTATCGTAAAATCCATGCTCATGCACTCGCGCGGCGGGGATGGCAAAATGGAGCCGACTCCTCTCAACCCTCTCATTGAAGAATATGTAAACCTCTCCTTCCACGGTATGCGGGCAGGCAAAGATGCTATCGATGTAGGTATTGATCTACAACTGGATGAAACCATCGGTAACGTTCCGCTCATTGCCGAGGACTTCTCTCGGGTGATTGTGAATTTGTGTAATAATGCTTTCGACGCCATGCGTGGAAAAATGACCGGGGACGGGGGACCGAAGACCGGGGAAACGTACAGCCCTAAATTAACGGTACGAACCTTTCGCAAAGATAACACGGTAACCATCGAAATCGAGGACAACGGCCCCGGTATTCCGGACGAGATCAAAGACAAAATCCTGCAGCCGTTTTTTACCACGAAGAAGGGGACGCAGGGTACGGGGTTGGGATTGTCGATCACCAACGATATTATAAAGGCGCATGGGGGTTCTTTACATATTCAGTCAAAGGACGGCCAAGGCAGTATCTTTACGATCGAACTAAGGAAGGGCTAAATGATGATTGAGTCCCAAACTCCATATTTTACTCAACAATACCTGAAGGAATGACCTTATGAATAGCCTTTACAAATATCTGATCGTCCTGCCCCTCATAGCAGCCTGTTTTCTTATAGCCAATGCGCAAGAAATCCAGGCCCAATCTGATGACAAAACATTCAGGTATTTTACGCCTCAGGATGGTTATCCCGCCTTTGTTTTCAGAATACAGCAAGGAGATGATGGTAAAATTTGGATGTCCTCACCCTCAGGACTTTTCTCCTTTGACGGTTATGAACCACACGTGTACATGTACGATCCCTCCGACAATAATTCCATCCCCGAAGGTAATTTTAGAGTGATATTGAATGACAATAACGGTCATCTTTGGCTTACAGGCCCAAATGTAATTGCGCTATATGATTTTCAAACAGAAGAGTTCTCGGAGGTTTCTATACCGGATAACCTTCCGCCCTACCAATTTGCAAATGGATTGACACAGACTGCTGACAGTATCATTTGGATTGGAAGCATTACCGGTATTTATAGGCTTACGATCCCGACTTCAGTAAGGCCCAAACCGGATGTGTCATACATCGGAATAGATGAACTTGAGGATCAAGCAAATCGGGTAACTGATATCATCGAAGGTCCGGACGGTCAAATATGGATAAGTTCAAATGAAGGCCTTTATTTTTTGGATCCGGAAACAGGCAGCTACGTAAAGGCCGGCCCTTTTAATCAAATACCCAATGGGGCAGACTTCTATGACTTTTCGTATATAGTCATGGATAACGATAACACAGTCTGGGTTAGCCTGGATGGAGGGTTGCTAAAGTTTACCGAGGGGGAAAATGAACCTGAATTCCTGACATTTCTGGGTGAGGAGAACTTTTCTCTTGCCGGCTTACAAGTAAATTTTATGACCTTATCCGGTGACGGGTCCATTTGGATAGCTACTCGAGCAAGTGGCGCACTGCAGTACGATCCCTCAACCAATAAACTGACTCAGTTTAAAAGTGATACCGGTAATAGGGAAAGTATTTCTGAGAACTTCGTATATAATGTATTCGAAGATATGGATGGGAATACATGGTTTGGCCATATCGGAAACGGAATAAGCATGATGTATGAAAAAGCCTGGAATTATACATACAAAAAGATCATAGAGGCCGATGACCCAAATGCAACCTCAAATTTTATTCATGAGATAAAGCCGGATGATAATGGCAATAGTTGGGTGCTAACCTCTCTCGGATTGGCTTTTATACCTGCTGATGGTGGCCCCAATCAAATTTTTCTGCCGGAATCTGAGGGTTCTGAGTCCAATAACCGATACAGGTTCCTTTCAATTCTTTTTGCAGGTGATGATGGCTTATTTTTCATTGAAAGAAATAGTGAAGCGGAACCCAGACTTCATCCATTCGATAGAAAGGAGCAGCTTTTCACAGGCTTCCAAGCCATCGATCCTTCGGCGTACTTGGACAGTTTCATGTCTGATGGTACTACACTCTACTGGACGGAAAGAGGTAAAAACAAATTAATGATGCTCAATACCACGGACATGAGTACGACCTATATAGACCTTCCCCTTGCCTTCCCTGTCGCAGATAGCAATGCAGACACCACGATTTATGTCAAGCCTTTTGTGAGTAAATCTGGAAATCTCTATTTGCAGTACAACTACGAGCTGCAAAATGAACCTCTTTATTCGAAAAGGCTTTATTTTAAACTTGACTCTGATCGACAATCCTTTTCAGGCGTACCCATTCTTTCACCCGAAAGTGAGCGTCCATTAAAAATGTCTCGAACGACTATCGTTTCTCAACTGTATGATGGCGTTTTTTGGACCATGACCAATAATGGGCTATTGAAAGAGAATCTTATCGAGGGAACAAGTTCGCTGATAATTGCCAGGTCGGCTCCAAGAAGTTTAATGTTTGGTTTTGTGCTGGAAGACCATCAGGGTAATATTTGGTACAGTGATTATGGAACCATCATAAGTAAATTGGATCCCATCACTCAACGCGAACAATCATTTGTACTCGATATGAATCGTAAGCCATATTTATTTTTTACTGCAGCAGAACTTTCAGGTGGCGAAATTATAGCCGGTGGACCAGGCGGGTATATACAGTTTAACCCGGCTGAGATACGTGAAGAGATAAACATTCAGAAACTCTATATCGATGAATTCCGGACGGGGAGCACAAGTTACACCAATCTGCAACCGGGCATGGAATATGAGATTGAATATGAAGATAATAACCTCTCATTCAGTTTCGCAGGCATCAATTATCGGCACGGCAATAACCGGTACCGATATCGATTGTTGGGTTATGACGATCAATGGACCGATTTGGGTATGCAGCGCAGTATCTCTTTTGCAAACCTGCCATTTGGCAGCTACAACTTTCAAGTGCAGGCTACCAGAAGTGGAACCTCTTTTAGTGAAAATAGTGCTGCGGCTGAAGTTCAATTTGCCATCCTTCCCCCCTGGTGGAGAACCACCTTTGCCTACTTACTCTATTTCCTGCTCTTTGGGGGTATTGTATTCGGTATCGACCGGATTCAGCGCAAACGATTGATCCAAAAAGAAAGAGAGCGGGCAACAGCAAAAGAGCTCGAGCAAGCCAAAGAGATCGAGAAAGCGTACAAAAATCTGGAAGCAGCACATGAAAGTTTAAAATCCGCTCAAGACCAGCTTATTCAGCAGGAAAAACTCGCCAGCCTTGGTCAGTTAACTGCCGGAATTGCCCATGAGA
>RECI01000220.1 GCA_007694095.1 Balneolaceae bacterium
AACCAGGCCCTTGCTGTTTATTTCCCGGACTGTGAATTATTGCCCTGTGAAATCACCGAATGTTCCTGGCTTGGGAACCATACAATGAATCAAATCAGCGGAGATTCTGATCAATCAAATATGACTTTTATGGAGACGGTAAAAGCTATCCGTTTTAAAATGGCATTATCTTCATATATGCGATATAAAATGGATGTATTGCGCCTGATAACATTCAACAAACAGGATCTTATATACAATTGGATCCCTCCTTATCCGGTTTTCTTTTACCTATTCAGGCCTTTTGGCATTTTATTGCGAAAATTGAAATAACACTGATTTTAAACTGCTGTCGCGTCAGCGATAAAACGACAGAAAATCATCTGAAGAGACGAACCGGGATCATCCCAATCAACAGATAGGGGTCATTTTTCGAAAAACTCGCCAGATGACTATTCAACACTTTAACCATGACATGATACTACTGCATTTTTAACCCAAAAAAGCCGTTAGGCCTTTTTTGCCCTCCGGGCAAAATTATCATTGGTCAATGACAATTTTGGGTTTAAATCTGGTTTTCTTTGCTTTATATTCACCAAACCTGAACAATCGATAAACCTGAATATGGGGATTTTTATCTGGCTTCTACTTGTGGTTATGCTCATCGTCGGGATGACGGTACGGTATAAACTGCACCCTTTTCTCGCTCTTTTGGCCGGAGCTATTCTTATGGGATTTGCAGCCCGGCTTGAGGCGGCCATTCTTGTAGGTGCACTGGCCGACGGTTTTGGGGCAACTCTCCGCGGAATAGGGATTGTGATTGCTGCCGGCGCTATCATCGGGGAATACCTCGACCGCAGTGGCGGAGCCAAAGTGCTTGCCGGTAAAATTCTTGAAAAGGTGGGAGAAAAAAACTCCCCACTTGCCATGGGCATGACCGGTTACATTGTCTCAATCCCAGTATTTTGTGATTCAGGGTTTATAGTCCTCTCTGCGCTGAATAAAGCCATAGCCAAACGTGCAGGCATTTCGCTGGCTGTTCTGGCCGTTGCACTGGCGTCGGGCCTGTATGCAACCCATGTATTTGTGCCCCCAACCCCCGGGCCGCTAGCTGCCGCGGCAACCCTCGGGGCCGACATTGGATGGGTTCTTATTTTGGGCCTTATCGTATCACTTCCCGTAATGGGTGCGGCTTTGATATGGGCTACACGTTATTGTAAAAAATACACCATTGAATTTGATCTTAAAGAAGCAGATACCGAAACCGGTTTCCGGCCTCCGTCATTCCTTTTGGCAATCACCCCCATTCTCACACCTATTCTTTTAATCGCTCTGAAATCCATAGCGGAACTACCAGTAAAACCTTTTGGCGAAGCCTGGATTTTTAATGCATTCCGGTTTATGGGAGACCCGATCATTGCATTGCTGACAGGGGTATGCCTTGCATTCTTTATGGTAGGGGGTGGCAAAAAGCGTATTCAAAACAGCTGGCTTGAGGAAGCTCTGAAAAAAGCGGGTATCATCATTCTTATTACCGGTGCAGGCGGCGCATTCGGGGCAGTGCTCAGGGAAACAGATCTCGGTGAATTTGCCGCACGTTTTGCCGAGATTGGCGGGCTGGGCGTGCTGATACCTTTCATTATTGCCGCTTTTCTGAAAACGGCACAAGGTTCCTCAACTGTTGCAATCATCACGGCAGCAGCCATCACGGCACCGCTCCTTGAACCTCTCGGTTTTGATTCCACTCTTGGAAAAGCCCTGGTTGTATTGGCGATCGGCGCCGGATCACTTACGGTATCTCATGTGAATGACAGTTATTTCTGGGTGGTTGCAAAATTCTCCGATATGGATACATCAACCGCTCTTAAAACCCACACCATTTCCACACTCATCATGGGCCTGACGGGGCTTCTGACGATACAGCTGCTTGCTTGGCTGCTGGTTTAAGATGCAACGGGGTTGGATTGATCAGATATTCACTTATCCCGGATTAAGCGATAGACTTCCGAAGTCTTTCGGACTTGTGAATGAAACCTTTATATATTAAAAAATCTAAGTTTTAATGAAATGAAGAGAGACTTCGGAAGTCTTTTTCGTCTATTGCTTAATGTGGGTTTATTCCAATAAAATAGAATATGCCATATGGCGCAATAGAAGGGGCAGGCGGGTCGCTTGGGGCATCGTGGGGCCTTGTGAGAGGAGGCACAAGCAAGATGCTTGCGCCATCATGGATCATGGATCTGCGTTTGGATACCGGGAATGGTTAGTTTGCAATCTCTTCTCCGAACAGGGCTTTTATAAATGTAACCCTGTCAAAAACCTGCAAATCTTCGATCTGTTCCCCTACGCCGATGTATTTTACCGGCACGCTCAGTTCGTTCGAAATCCCGATAACGATGCCCCCTTTTGCGGTTCCGTCAAGTTTTGTGAGGACCAGGCCGGTAACATCCACCACTTCGGTAAAAGCTTTCGCCTGCAACATGGCATTTTGGCCGGTTGAAGCATCAAGCACCAGCAGGATTTCATGCGGAGCACCGTCTACCACCTTGCCCATAACACGCTTGATTTTTGCCAGTTCTTCCATCAGTGATTTTTTGTTGTGCAGACGGCCGGCAGTATCAATCAGAGTCACATCCGCACCTTTTGATTTTGCTGATGCCACCGTATCGTAAGCCACTGCGGCAGGATCGGCGTTCTGTCCCTGCTGGATAATTGGAACTCCGGCACGTTCGCTCCAGATGGTGAGCTGGTCAACCGCAGCAGCACGAAAGGTATCGGCTGCTCCAATCAGAACACTTTTGCCGGCATGTTTGTACAGATAAGCGAGTTTGCCAATTGTGGTGGTTTTCCCCACACCGTTTACCCCAACAATAAGAATCACGTGTGGTTTATGAGAAAAGCCTGCATCAAATTCGGCAGGCTGATCCGGACGGTTCTCCTTTAACAGTGCGGTGATTTCCTCCCGCATTATTTGCTGCAGTTCTGCCTGGGTGATGAATTTATCGCGGGCAACACGTGCCTCAAGCCGGCTGATTATTTCGATGGTGGTTTTTACACCCACATCTGATGAGATCAGTGCGTCTTCCAGTTCATCGAGGGTGGCATCGTCTATTTTATCCTTGCCTGCAATGCTCTTGCTGATTTTATTCAGCAACCCTTCGCGGCTTTTTTCCACACCCTTGTCGAGTTTTTCTGTTTTCCTAAGTCCGAGTTTGTCTAACCAGCTCATTTTTTAAGTGAAAAGTGAAAAGTAAAAAGTGAAAAGTTGTTAATACTTTTCACTTTTTACTCAATTAAAATCTGCACCTTCTATGATTTTACGGTAACGGATTACATAATCAATAAATGAATAAACCATAAAAAGTACGGAAATGATCATCAAGACGGTATGCAGAGTTTGCATATCTCTCAAAAAGAATACGGACAGCCAATAAACAGCCATTATATTTACCGAAACTTTGCCCGACATAATCGACATTGCAACTTTGCCTCTCCTTTTTTTGATATGAGCAGAGCCTGCCATAATCAGCAGGTCGCGTATCACTCCAACCACAAAATACCATAGCGGAATCCATCCAAGAATTACAGTATAAAAGAACAGGAAAAAGGCCATCAGCTTGTCAGCAACCGGATCCAGGGTTTTTCCCAGCTCTGATATTTCATCAAACCACCGTGCAACCAGTCCGTCCAGGTAATCTGATAACACTCCGTAGCATATCAGAAAAATAATAAGTTTATTTACAGTGTAGTCATTCTCGATGTGCAGCCAAATGATGGGAATCACAACTAATACACGTGAAAATGAAATTAAATTCGACCACGTGAAAATGTCGTCTTTTACCAATACCTTCTTACCGTCAACATTTGCTGCTTCATTCATGCGGGTTTGCATATCAAATTCGTTCGTTCAGCGGTATAATAATACGTTATTTTTAATCAAAGATATATGCAAATGAAAGATGAGTATTTATCGAACCCCGGAAATGTCACTTCTCTCTTAATGGAAAAACCTCTGAAGTCGGAACATGTTTACGATGGACCACTGCTGCAGGTTTATACCGATAAAGTTGAGTTACCCGATAAAACAACATCAACAAGAGACTGGATTAAACATCCCGGGGCGAGTGCGGTTGTACCGGTATTTGAGGATGGTACCATCATGCTGCTGAAACAGTTTCGCTATCCGGCGCGGAAAGTGTTTATTGAAGTTCCTGCTGGTAAACTCGATCCCGGAGAATCGCCCCGGTCCACTGCCGAGCGCGAACTTCTCGAAGAAAGCGGGATAAGATGCGATCATTTGGTTGAGATTGGATCTTTTTATCCTGCCATTGGCTATGCTGATGAAATCATTTACACCTTTGTGGCGTGGGGCCTCAAAACAGAAGAGCAGCATGAGGATGATGATGAGTTTTTGCTCAATTACCGCATTCCATTTGTACAGGCCATGAGCATGATCGAATCGGGTGAGATATCTGACGGCAAAACCATCTGTACACTTCTGCATACATCCATGTGGTGGAAAAAAAATGGCCCGTTCAGGATTGAATTTTAGGTACTGCAGGAAAATGTTGTGGGTGTAGAATTGCCCCGGTTGTTTTATCGATTTACGACCAACAAAGTTCAGGGCTTTTAGCTGATAGCTGATAGCTGATAGCTGATAGCCAAAAAACAACATTATTTACGAAATAAACCAGGTTTGGAAAACCCCGGTATTACTCACGAATCAACCCGTCTTTTACTGCCAACCGGAAAAGTGAGCGGTGCAGCCGCTTTCCGTCCAGATCACCGCGCTGTATCAATTCCTCAATCTCAACACCTGTAAACATCATCAGACATCCATTCTGCCTGAACTGTTCGTCAATGTTACGCGGATCGGTCAGCCGCAGCTTTTTGATATTGAGACCGCCCGGGCTGATGCGCAGGTCAATAAGGCAATAATAAATATCCTCAGGTTCGTTGCCGAATTCAATTTTTTGAAGTGATGTGTGGCTGAGTTTCATTTCTTTTGTGTTTTAATATCCAGAACAGAGGCACAGCAGTTAGAATGATAAGATTTGAAATAATGATTTTCTATTACTCTCCATGCCTCACAATAAAATCGCGGGCTTTTACAATTTCAATAATTTCACCGCTGGCAGCATCCGTAATTTGTATTTGAAACAGGCTGATGATAGCCTGGCTTTTTAAACACTCAAGGGTTTCAGATATAGTATCACACTCCTCTGATTCGCTCACGAGATCATTAACCCCCTGTACAATATATTTCAATTTTGGCTGCTGCTGTTTTTTTTGGGTTGAAGATGTATTTGCCTCTGTCATGTCTTTATCAAAATAACTGCGGATTGCTTCTTCGGTCACAAACCACTGAACACCGAGTTTTCTACCCTTCAGCCGCCCTTCCCGAAGGTAGGCCCGGAGAGTCATTTTGCTGATGCCGAGTAATTCGTGCAGATCATCAATAGAATAGAGGGTTAATGACCCAATTTTTTTTGGCATATATGTTATTTTTACCTGATTATAAATTGATATTACTTATACATTAATATACATTAAACTACATAACTATTCAGATAGTTGCATAATCAGATTTACATTTGGCTGGAATAACCGAGTTGCCGTATATTACCTATAGTTGACCAAAATTCAAGCCCATCCAGTGATCACTGTTTCTTTATTCTCACCCCTCCTTTCTTTAGTTTTTCTCTTTCATTAAGTCTTTTTTGAATTTGAATTATGGGAACTGAATCTAATGAAGTTTTCGGGCACATTTTCTGGCTTGAATGACTGTTCTTCATTCAAATAACAACAAAAAACCTTTCCCGGTTCAAAAATTTCACAATTCAACAGTCCAAAAGTTTCTGGTTTAGACATCCAGATGGAGTCGGTTCGTCTGTTATTCTGTTTACCTGATCCCTGCCTTCACTGATATCATCCTGCTGCCCCTCGATAGATTGCATCATTTTTCAACATTCTGTCGCTCGGGGCATCATTTTGTGCCTTCTTTGCCCCCGGGTTGCGCTCCATCCCCATGCCTTGCATAGGCGATTTCCGCTCCACCCGGGGTTACCATATTGTTCGAGGCTGTCTCAAAAGTCGTTAATGCCATTTTTAAGCTTTATAAATTTAGGTGATGAATGTTAGAATGGATTTCCAACTATGTCAACCCTACCCCTCTCCTGTCCCCGACGCAAAAAACGCCGGAGGCAGGGCTTATTTTTATCATTCAGCCGGAAACTGACCTTCGACGCAAAAAACGCCGCATGGAGGGGTATTGTATTATTTCAGGGTAGCGTAGTTGTTTTGAATCATATAGTTAAAGCTCTCCTGAAGTTTGGCAAAAACATCACCTTCCACCTCATCCATTTCGATGACCATCCATTCGGCATATCCGGCTGCGGCTTCCATGACAGAGGGAATATCGAGTGTCCCTTTGCCAACTGCGGTCATTGGCTCATGAGGCTCAGTGGCGCTGACGTCATCAGGGTTAGCAGGACCATCTTTTACATGTAGCATCTTAACCCTGCTGCCCAACTCGCGGATGATAGCCGCAGGATCAAGCCTGGCCACTTTTACCCAATAGATATCCACCTGGAAAAAGACATCCTCATGCAGTTCATCAGCAAGTATCTGATACGGAATTCTGTCGCCGGCCCGGTTTCTAAATTCCCACCAATGGTTATGAAGCCCGAATTCAAGTCCATTTGCCCTGGCAAAATCAGACACATCATTATATACCGATACCAATTCCATTGTCCCGTCATAAGAACTGTAACGGGGATCTTCGGGCCAGCCGTGCCAGATTATTTTATTGCTTCCGTAGGTTTCGGCAAGTTCCAGTAGCATGTTCTTGTCACCATTTTCAGGCAGTTCGGCGTGTATGGAAGAAACCGAAAGGCCGGCATCCCGCAAATATCCTACGCCTTCCCGATGTGAAACTCCTTCCGGCCAAAATGCCGTCTCCACGTGCGTAAAGCCAATTTCTGCAAGCCGGCGCAGTGTTCCCTGCAAATCGCGCGCTATTTCATTCCTCACGGTATAGAGCTGCATGGAAAGATATGGAAGCACCTTCTCACGGTCTGCCGGCGAGCAGGCTGCCATTCCAAAAGGCAGGGCAGCTCCCAGTACACCCATACCGGATAGTTTAAAAAATGAACGCCGGTCAATCGGCTTGCTATGGAGTTTGGATAATGATTTCATCATCGTGATTATGGTTATATGTTTGCAGCGGATGAGAAAGCTCTAACTGTAATGTATCAGAAAATTGAGAAGTTTTCTCATGTATTTGAAGGATGTCATTGGAAACCCCACTTTTTGCCCCAAAAACCCTGCTCTACGAAATATCCCTTCACTAAAGCTTCAGCGCATCTTCGATTTTAATTAGTAGAACAGGCAACACCATTGAGGAGGTGACAGTTAAAAATTCCCTCTCGTCTGTTACGAGTGCTTCGGATAGAAGGGATTGTTATTTTGAGAATTCCCTCAGTACTTGTAGATCCTTCCGCTCCAGCCGGAAAAGCACCGGCTTACGGTCAGGATGACAGTGTACCCGGGGTTACGAGCCGGCATACTGAAAAACCCCGTATACCGGGATCCTGCATACGCCGGTTCATCGTGTTAGCCATGCCGCTGTCATCCTGCCTGCCCTCAATCCCTCGGGGAGGAGACCCAATGCGCTTTTTGTATTGGGTTGACAAAGGATCTCATTATCATGGGAATCGCTATCGCTCGGAGCGCTTCGCGTGCAAAAGATGAGCATTGAACTTGAATATGATTTGCATAAGTCAAAAACACTATTTCATCACTGAATATTCCGTTGCATTCATATATACCGATACGGCCTGTGCTACAATAACGCCATCTGCATGCGAATCTTTGTAGGCCTGCTGCCATTCAGGGTCAGCACGAAAAGCGTCCCAGTTTGCCCGGGCTGCATCGGCACTTTCGTGCATCAGAATAAAAATGAGCGTGTTCTCCCGCAGTTCAGGATCGGAGGGAACCCAGTACCCGATGTTGGTCATTCCGTGTTTTTCAAAAAGCCTCAGTGTGTGATCCTCAAAACGCCTGTGCAGAGCTTCCAGCCTGCCGTCATGGGTTGTGTAGGTACGCAATTCATATACCTTGTCTGTATTTGATTCGATAAGCTGTTCACCGGAATCTGGTGAAAAATTGAGCATTAGAACTGATGCAAAGAACAGGAATGAAGAGATTAGAATTGTCAAGGCTTGTTTCATCGAAGTAAAATTTTTTAATTGTTAGAATTTCGTTTTATAAAAACGGGCAACCTGAATGTACCGGTGCACCGGCAAAATGTAGTATGATTTATTCTGTGATCAAATTGCAAATTTCAAGAACCAGTCACCTGGTTTTGTGCGCCGAAATTCTGTGTTTGTAAATTGGAATTTTCATAAAATGATTTTTCACATCAACAATTACAAAATTATGAACCTGCTTAAAACTACATTACTCATTTTTCTGATCGTGTTGCTAACTTCACCGGTTTTTTCGCAGCCCATCATTCTCCCTTTATGGGACGGTACACCGCCGCTTCAGCAAGAAATGTATCTTGAAGAAGTACATACGCGGGAAGGCATTTTGAGAATCAGTAATGTACAAACACCAATTCTCGAGGTATACCTGCCTGATGAACAGATCGCTAACGGTAGTGCAGTGCTTATTTTTCCTGGCGGCGGATATACCATCCTTGCATACGACTGGGAAGGAACCGATTTTGCAAAATGGCTGCAGAATAACGGAATTGCCGGTATCGTTGTGAAATATCGCCTGCCGGTCTCGGAGTCGCTTACCGACCCAAAAGAGGTGCCACTTGCAGACGCTCAGCGTGCAATACGGCTGGTTCGCCATCATGCCGAAAGTTGGGGTATTGACCCGGAACAGGTTGGAATCATGGGTTTTTCGGCCGGCGGCCACCTGGCTTCAACACTCAGCACACAATATGAATATCGTGCACTGCCTTCAACTGACGCTATCGACTCCCTATCAGCAAGGCCCGATTTTACCATCCTGGTTTATCCGGTTATCTCATTCAGGGATGCGTCGTCACACTCGGGATCGCGAAGAAATCTGCTCGGCGATGAGCCATCTCAGGCTTTGGTTGACCGCTTTTCAGGCGAACTGCATGTAACTAACGAAACACCCCCAACCTTTTTAATTCATAGCCAGGATGATTCAGGGGTTCCTGTCCGGAACAGCCTGCTCTACTTCGAAGCACTCACAAATAATGGTGTATCCGCGTCATTACATGTATATCCTGCCGGCGGCCACGGTTTTGCATTCGGAACCGGCAACGGTGCTGTCGAAGGCTGGACAAACGTACTGCTGAACTGGCTAAAACAGTCAGATTGAGTGTAACCGCGAATGAACGCAATAGGATTTATGGTGTTTTTGCCCTGGCGTAGCTCTGCGGCCTTGGCGGTGAATTAATAGGGAACCGCGAAGGGCGCGATGAGACGCAAAGGGGGTTATGGTGTTTTTGCCTGGATATAGTTTTTTGGAAAATTTTTGTAAGAGATTTCACTTTTCGGGTTCTTATTTATAGGAAATGGAATAATCAGATATAGAATCATCATGACCGAAAATGAAATTGGAAAAGTGATTGTGAATTGTGCACTCACGGTACATAAAAATCTCGGCCCCGGATTACTTGAAAATACATATCAGGCGTGTCTGCTTTATGAGCTGAATGAATCGGGCCTGGCGGTTCATGATCAAGCAGTACTGCCGGTGAACTATAAAGGTGTGAGCCTGGATGTAGGGTACAGAATAGACCTTTGGGTGAACAGGAAGGTTGTGATTGAATTAAAAGCCGTAAAGGAATTAAAAGACCTTCACCTCGCACAAATTCTGACGTACCTGAAGCTGACAGATAACCGCCTGGGATATCTCATCAATTTCAATGTTCCAAGAATTAAACAAGGCATACGCAGGGTTGTCAACAATCTCCGGGAATAGTGATAGAATAACCGCAAAGAAAATTATTGTGTATTCCCCCTGGCGTATCTCTGCGCCCATGGCGGTGAATAATTAGGGAACCGCAAAGGACGCGATGGAACGCAAAGGGATTTATTTTGCACTTCCCCCTGGCGTTTCTCTGCGCCCTTGGCGGTAAATTAATAGGGAACCGCAAAGAGCGCGATGGGACGCAAAGGGATTTATTTTGCACTTCCCCGGTGTTTCTATGTGTCATGATGGTGTCATTTTGCTGAATTATCATTATTGCATGAACAGCAGCGAATCTTTATTTACGGCAGAACCGTTTCTTGAACACCGTTTGAAAACCGGAATATTTGATTTTGTCCCGCAATCGCCGGGAGTGTACAGGTTTTATGACGGGTTTGGTCATTTGCTCTATGTGGGCAAGGCAAAAAACCTCCGTTCACGGCTTTTTAGTTATAAAAGGATCAAACCGGGTTCTGTTTCACGCAAGGTATCAAAAATGATCGGCCAAACAGTTTCATTTGATTACCTGGTTACAGAGACCGAACGGGATGCGTTTCTGCTTGAAAACCGGCTGATCCGCCTTGAGCGCCCCCCTTTTAATCATGTCAACAAGGAAACGGAAACCTATTATTATGTTTACCTGAAATCAGATGGGGGAGGGCTTGAATTCAGGCTCGCGATGCGTATTCATGATGATAGTGATCATGAATTCTGGCATGGTTGTTTCAAGGGGCATGCCCCGGTCCGAAAATCCTTTGGGTGCCTACTCCGTCTTTTGTGGATGGCAGAGAATGACGTGCATAATCCCATGCACCTTCCGTTTCAGCTTACCCGTAACCTTACTCCTATGAGGTTTTACCTGCCATGGAAGATGAACGGCCCGGAATCATGTGGCGGACTGCTTCAAGAGCTGCTTGATGCCTGGATGAGGGGTGAGAGTTGTGAAATCCTGGATTGGTTTGTGGTACAGATCGAAGGTGGAATTAAACGTACACCATTCCAGATACTCTTCCTGGAACATCACCTGGAATGTCTGAAATATTTTTTTGATCACAAATTAACCAGGCACAGGGAAATCCGCGGAGAGCGGAAGATCATAAACCAGGATGAAGTGGACGATTTACTGATTGCTTAGCCCACAATAAGACATCAGGAATAGACAGATGGCACTATTTACGCTGTGCGCTTAACACATTCGCATTGCGCACAGCTTTTTAAAACTAACCCTGACTTGGCTGGGCTTGCGGCACTACATCGGCAGAGCTGAAGAATTCTGCTTTTTTCACCAAAATGTACTCTTTGATCTGGTTGGATGTAATGTATACCACCGGAATCAGAATCAGGGTGATGAAGGTGGATGCAGTTAGCCCGCCGATCACAACACGTGCAAGTGATGCCTGTATTTCCCCTCCGGCACCCCATCCGAAAGAGAGGGGCAGCAATGCGAGTACAGTGGTAAATGTGGTCATCAAAATGGGCCGAAGCCTCAAACGACCTGACTGCACAACTGCTTCGAGAACTCCCAGGTTGCGGTCACGTCGCATCAGGTTGATGTAATCCACCAGTACAATTGCGTTATTCACTACAATGCCCACAAGCATAATGACTCCCATGGTGCTTTGCATATTGAAGGTGGTGCCGGTTAGCAGCATGGTGGGCACAATTCCCACTATAGCTACAGGAACGGCAAACATCACAATCAGCGGATCGAGGAAACGCTCGAACTGAGCGGCCATCACCATGTAGATGAGGATCAGTGCCATAATGATGGAGATCATAAAGTCGCGCTGGGCGCGCTGCTGTTCTTCATATTCACCGCTGTAAACAACTGAAAAACCGGTCGGCATGGCAAGGTCTGAAAGTTCGGCCTGGATTCGCTGAACAGCCTGCCCGAGAGGAACCCCGCTTTCAAGATTGGCAGTAATATAGGTTACCCTTTGACCATTGATCCGGTTAACGGTAACAGGACCCCGTGAAGCCTCTTGGTCAATAACCGTGGAGATCGGAACGGTTTGCCCGCTGGCTGTGCGTACGGAGATGTTTTCAATATCGAGTGTACTCATTCTGTCCTGCTCCTGAAGGCGGACGGTAATCGGAAATTCATCACCACCAACTCGATAGACGCCGGCCCTTGCTCCCCCCACATTGGCCTGTACTGCCTGTGCCACTTCGCGGGCGGTAAGACCAAGCTCAGCAATTTTTTCCCTGTCAAAAATAATATTCTGTTCCGGACGGCCATCTTCAAGATCTGATCGAACCCCTCGGATTTCAGGAATTCTCTCCATCCTTCTTCGGATTTCTTCAGAAAGATCTTTGGCAACATCAAGGTCATAGCCCCGGAGCTGTATCTGCACGGCTTCATCTCCGCCTGACCCAAACACCCTTCGCAGTATCCAAAGGCCGCTTTGGGCACGCACCCTGAAAAATCCTCCGGGAATGCTCCCTTCAATCCGGTTCCGGATCAGATCAGCCAGTTCATACGAGCTGATGGTTCGTTCTGAAACATCAATCAGGTTCAAGTCGAGCTGAGCACGGCCATTTCTCACGTCCGTGGAGATATATTTCACCTGGTCCATCGGGGCTATTTCCGTTACAATTTCCCTCAATTCATTCAAATACCGGTTGGCTACGGCAATATTCATCCCATCAGCAAGAAAGAAATCGATCCTGATTTCATCAGCCTCTGTCTCCGGTGCCAGTTCGGTATCTATGAACCCGGCGCTGTAAACAGCCCCAAAAATCAGCATGGTTGTTACGGCAAATACGGTATATTTTCTGGCAATGGCTTTTCGCAGAAACCCGCTATATTTATTTTCGACTTTTTCGAAAAATATCTGGAAACGCCCTTTATCCTTCGCAGTGAGCTGGTTGTCCGGTTTAATAGTCAGGAACTTGCTGGCAAGCATCGGAACCAGTGTAAGTGCAACAAAAAGGGAACAGAAAAGGGCGAACACCACAACAAGCGCAAGCTCCTGGAACATGGTTCCGGTAAGTGTCTGCATAAACACAACCGGCAGGAATATGACAGACGTGGTGATCGTTGATGCCACAATTGCACCCGATACTTCTTTGGTGCCAATCAGTGAACTTTCGGCAAGAGATTTACCCTGGCTGCGAAGGCGCACAATATTCTCGAGCACAACGATGGCATTGTCAACAATAAGGCCAACACCAAGTGCAAGTCCACCAAAACTCATTTGGTTCAGGGTTAATCCCGTAAAATAGAGCAGGCCAAAAGTGGCAATGATGGAAACCGGGATAGCCAGAGAGATGATAAACGTTGTTGACCCGTTTCGAAGAAAAAGGTAGAGGATAAAAATGGCCAACAATGCACCCCACATGGCAGCTTGCTGTACATTATCGATCGAATTTTGAATAAACTCACTTTGATCGGTAACAATAAGGAGGTTCAGGTCCTGCCGTTCGGTATTGATTCGTTCCACTTCACGATGAATGAGCCGTGAAACTTCAACGGTGTTTGCACCGGTCTGCTTCCGGATCCCCATTCGGATCATAGGTTCATCATTCACAGTGGTTACACGCCAGATATCGGCATAGGCATCTTCAACAGTAGCCACATCCCGAACGCGAACAGGCCTGCCGTCAATACGGGTTATAATGGTTTCAGCGATCTGATCGATGGATGTAAATTCACCCAGTGTGCGTACGTAAAGCTGAGTGAGGCCATCGCGAACATTACCGCCGGGCAGGGTTGTATTCTCCGCAACAATCGCGTTCTGAACATCCACTGCGGTAAGGCCGCTGGCCATCATGCGGTCGCGCTTCAGGTTTACCAGTACTTCCCTGTAAACACCTCCCCAAACATCAATGGAACCAACGCCGGGAATTTGTTCTAGCCGCTTTGAAATATCCCTTTCGAGTAGCCGGGTAAGGTCATCAAGCGGGCGGGTGGATTGTGCACCGATGATTACAATCGGGGCATCGTTGGGATCAAATTTCCGCACCCTGGGTGTATCGGCTTCATCAGGAAGATTTCTTCTTACACGGTCGAGCGCTGCCCTTACATCATTGGCTGCTTCATCAAGATTTACATTTTGGGCAAAGTTGATGCTAACCCAGCTTCTGCCTTCCTCGGAACGTGATGTTACCTCTTCAATATTGGCAACACCGGCAATAGCATTTTCAATCTGATCGGTTATAATTACTTCAATTTCTTCGGGCCCTACGTTCGGGTAATCAACGGATATCGACAGTCGCGGAAATTCAATGGGGGGAAGCAGATCAACCGGCAGATAACGGAATCCTGCAATACCTAAAACCACCACGATTAAATAAATCATGGCTGTTGCAATCGGGCGGTTGATGGATGTATCGGTTAAAGCCATAATTAAATCAGTTTTGAGTTGCAGTATCAGCCCGTTGTCTCTCAACAACATTGTCATTCATAATCTCTCTGAGCAGGTCCCGGGGCTGCAGCCGTTGGATTTCCATAATACTCTGCCAGCTTGTCGGTCTTACCCTTGCCATGCCGCTGTCGTCACGAACCAAAAGGTTGTGGCCAACCGTAACCACCCAGTCACCACTTCTGATCCCCTCAACACCGGCCGCATCGCGACCGCGGGCGACAACACCAACGGGACGGAATTCAATATCGGTAGGATTGCTTAAATTACCGGAACCGCCGTTTGATTCAAGTTCTTCAATGGCATCCGATTCCATTCCAAAGCTTGTGGCCACGTAAACACCGGTTTCGCCTGACTGCGGATGGCGGTAGATGGCACTCAGCGGAATTATCGTGGTTTGTTCACTTTCCCCGTACATTACGTCAACAGTAACAAACATGCCGGGAAGCAGCAACCCGTCAGGGTTGTCGATGTCAATTTCAGCCTCTGTACTAAAACTGCCGATTCCTAAAAATGGCGAGATCCGGGAAATCTGTGCGGTGAGAACCGTATCCTGTATATTATCAGAGAAAATTCGCACTCTATCTCCGGTGTTAATATATCCTAGCATCCGTTCAGTGAGGTTAATCGTAATTTTTGAGCGGGACAGATCACCGAGTGTAAACAGCCGGGTATTCGTATTCACCTGCATGCCGATTTCAGCATTTCTCTGGCCGGCTGTACCGGTAACGGGAGCACGGATAACGGTTTGCTCAAGGGCATCGTTTTGTTCTTCAACAGTAGACCGTGCCTGTTCAACCTGTGCATTGGCAAGTTCAACGCTTGCTTCCGCTGATTCAAGCCTTGCCTCAAGCTGTTCAATCTCCATTTCACTGCTCAGGTCTCTGGATGCAAGTATTCGTTCTCTTCGAAGCTGGGATTCAACCTCACCCAATGCAGCCTCAGCCTGTCTTCGTTGTGCAATATTAATTCGCAGGGAAGCTTCAGCCTGTCTCAGCCGTTCCCGATATTCAGTGTCCCGTAACCGGAGCAGTGCATCACCACGGTTAATCTGGTCTCCGTTTTGAACATAGATCTCTTCAATTGGGGCAGAAATTCTTGGATAGATGTCAACCTGGTTGGCTGCCCGAACAATACCATTTAATCTCTCTTCAAGCGGTAAGCCCCCGAATTGTGCCTGTACAACTTCAACCGCAGGTATCACAGCGGCTGAATGCTCATTATTCACTTCGTTGTTACAGCCAACAAACATGAACAGGAAAAAGGCTGATGTAATCAGCAGGGAATTTTTTAAAATCATAATACTTTAATATTGAACATCTGTTAACAGGATAACATATTTTTCTTGAATCCATTCCCTTCCTAATGTTAAAAAGTTTTAAAAGGGCAAGCTCTTGTATAAAATTTTGAAAAACATGTTGGTATTAACGGTGCTTTAAGCGCCTGTAGATAACTATTTTGGATTCAATAACACAGGCAGCCTTAGGAGCTGCGGTAGGAGAAGCAATACTTGGAAAAAATCGGCTTTAAGGCTGCCGCATAGGGTGCGGTTCTTGGAACGATTCCCGTTCTGAAGTGTTATCGATTTTCTGGAATCGCATTTTCAAAAGAGTAACTAAATCTTCCTATATTACAATGTTTGTGAAACCGTTATCCGGTTCTGTGAATTCATAAAGTATGTTGAGTGGATTCATAGCTGAATGGCCAATAACCGGCCCGGCAAACGCCATGAGACATAATTGCGTTTTTTGCCGCTTACTGATATTTCATAAAATAATTCCATCATTGATTATTGAACCATGAGTCGTAAAACTATTATCGGTTTACTCATTGCCGTGTTTATCGGTGTGTTTATTTATTTTTCATTTTCTCAGATCACTCCCGCGGAGATAGAAAACGCGCCTGACTGGATGCCGCTGCATACAGCGATGGAACAGGCATCAGGTAATGACCGTCTTCTGATGATCGATATCTATGAAGTCGGGTGCCGCTTTTGCCGGGCAATGGACCGTGAGGTCTATCCATCACCTAGCATACGGGCGATTCTTGACCGTGATTTTTACCCGGTGAAGGTGAACGGTCACTCAGAGAATAAACTAATTTTTAACGGTGAAGAAATAACTGAAAGAGAGTTTGCATCGAGAATGGGTGTTACGGCATACCCGTTTATTGTGGTAATGGACGCAGATGGCAATGTAGTAGACCGCAGACGCGGGTACCAGGATATCGTTGGATTCTCACGGTTTTTAAATGCCACAACGGAAAAGGTAAGACAAAGCTGATCATCAGCAGTACTTTTCTTCAACAAATAATTCAGTTTTTATGAAACGAACGATTACCAAAGACGATCCTTATAAAGTATGTTTTGTATGCCTCGGCAATATTTGCCGGAGCCCGACTGCAGAAGGGATTTTTCAGCATCTTGTAAATGAGAGAAAACTATCATCGTACTTTATCGTCGATTCGGCGGGAACATCAGCATATCATATAGGTGAGCCTGCCAACAGTAAAAGCCAGTGGACCGCCAACCGGCACGGCATCAAACTCTATTCAAAAGCGCGCCGTTTTGAAGCCTCAGATCTTGATGAGTTCGACCTGATCCTGGCTATGGACCAGGAAAACCTTAAGAACATGCAACGGCTGAGCAAAAATGGCCGGCATTTGGATAAAGTAAAACTGATGCGCGATTTTGATTCACAGCCTGAAAATGGTGAAGTTCCTGATCCGTACTATGGCGGTATGGATGGTTTTCAAAACGTCTTCGATGTATTAAAGAGAAGCTGTGAAAACCTGTTGGATGAGCTCGAGGAACTGATTGAAAAATAGACTTACACATGGCATAATGTGGCAATTCCGGTTTAAACCTCTCAGACACAGCAAATTATAAACCGTGCTGAATAACAACCCCCTCCTCAAAATCGTACAGGGTTAGCCTTCTGAGGTTATAAATTGCAACCCAGTAATTTCTTACAGCCTGGATATAGCTTCTCAGGGCTGCATCACGTTCATTTTGGGCAATGAATAGGTTGGTGATGTCGATTTGACCAATACGGTACCTGTTTCGGGCCACTTCATAACGGCGATCGGCAATTCTGTCAGAAAGTTGTGCCAGCAATAACTGGTCACGGAGCTGCAAAAATTCGGCAATAACCGTTTGAACCTGCAGTTCGAATTGTGCCTGTTCAAATGCGATGTCATCCGCCACCTGGCGCTGGGTATTGCGTGCAAAGTTAACTTCGGCTCTCTGTTTTCCCCAGTTGAATATCGGTATCTGAAAATTCAGGGTTACAAACTGCTGGTTAAGAGGTTGGGAGTAAAGATCGGTAAAATTATCAGAAGTCTGGTTCAACCCGAAATTCGCCTGAACAGATGCAGAAAATGAGCTCTGTTTTTCAGCCAAATCCAGGTTACGGTCTGCCTCAAGGGTTTGCAGCTCAAAGTCAAGGGATGTGCTGTTATTCCGGAGCGCCATGTTCAGTGCTATGGTTTCATCAACAGGAAATTCAGGTATCTCATCCGGGATTTCCACATCAATGGGTGCATCAGTCCTGAGGCCGAGCAGTATGCGGAAATTATTTAACTGTTGATTGTATACCAGCCTTGCCTGAGTCAATGCAGATTCTGCATTTCTTAATTGTAATTCAGATTGAAGCAGATCGTTTTCAGCAATACTTCCAACATTATAGCGGCCCCGTGAAATGTTATAAATCGAATCATTCACAGCTACATTGAATTCAGCAATATCCAGGTTTATTTTCGAAAGCAACACATCAAAATAACGTTGTGTAACTGTGAGTGAAAGTTCTTCGATAGCTTCTGAATACCTTTTTTGCGCAATCTGGAGCTGCATAGGCTCAATCCTGTTTCTCCATTTCAGTTCATTGAACTGGAAAAGCGGCTGGCTATAGCCCAAAACAAGCGGAGCAGAACTCCAGAGGTAGGTGTTTTCACTTGCAAAAATCCCAAGTCTTGTGATGCCTGTTGAAACTGATAAACTCCCCCCGGTTGGCATGATCGGCTGGTCAATAGATAGCCCGACAGACGCGTTCGACTGTTGGGTATAGATGAGAGATGTAGTCCCATCTGGATTAAAATTTTCCCTGAATGCCCGCCGGTAGTTTGGCGCATTTCCCGTCATACTCAGGCCCGGAAAAAGATCGGCGCGGTACGATTGGTACCTCCACTGGCTTGCAATCAGCGCGTAACGCGCCGACCGCGACAGCGGACTCGACTCAACCGCGAGGTCAATAGTTTCCTGCAGAGAAAGAACGTACATTTCTCTCTCCGTATCCTGAGCCCCCAAAATGACGTAATTGAACAATGTGAAAACAATACAAAGAATCAGGCTTTTCCCGGATAATAGCATCATCTGTAAGATTTTATTCTGGTTTTGCTAATACTGTCGAACAAAAACGTTTCAAATCAGATTTTCTCACTCATGCCTCAGGGCAGTTACAGGCTCCTGTTCAGCAGCACGTTTCGCTGGAAAATATCCAAATATGATACCTATAGCCGTGGCCACCCCAAAAGAGATAAGGATTGAACCAAGGGTAACGATGGACAAAATTCCCGCCGTAATTTCGATAACATAACTGAAGGCGATTCCAAGGATAATTCCGATAAAACCGCCGGTAACACTAATGGCAAGTGCCTCGGTTAAAAATTGGAGCTGGATATCCTGCCGCTTGGCCCCTACAGCACGCCTTACTCCAATTTCACGATACCGCTCCACAACCGATGCAAGCATAATATTCATAATCCCGATTCCTCCTACCAGTAATGAAATTGAGGCTATGGAAGCCAGTACGATATTGAAAATTCTCTTGGTGCGCTGTTCTTGTTGAAGCAGCAATTCAGGTACGATAATTTCGAAATCAATTACCTGGTTATGCCTCCGCTCAAGCATACGGGAGATAATTTCTGCAATTGTGATACTGTAGGAGTTATCGGTTACGCGAACAATAGCCCTGTTAAGCTGATGATAGTTTCGTTCGCGCGGTTGTGTATCTGCCATCCCCGGCATCCCGCTTTGTGCGGCCTGTTCCTGCTGAATATCCCTGTTGGTAACAACAGCACGGTTGCCATACCGGAGCAGAATGCTCTCCGCAGGAACAAACACATCCATATTGTAATCCCTGATGCCGAGATTTTCGATCTGGCTTGAAGTGAGCTGACGCTCCTGTAAAACACCTACTACTGTAAACCATACATTGCCAGCCTTAATTTTATTGCCAATCGGGTTCTCACCGGCAAAAAACCGGGTACGGACTCCGTAGCCGATTATGGCAACCGGCATAGCATCCAGGAAGTGCATGGATGAAAAATTACTGCCCGAAATAATTTCAAAATTGTTGATTTCAAAATAACGGTCATTCACACCAACAAGCTTACCTGATCTCATTTGTCCCGACCTGATAAATTGCGTGTCATAAATAATTTCGGGAGATACAGCTTCCACAAATGGAATTTGCCGCTGAATGCTGTGAAGATCCTCAATTGTGAGGCCCGGTGTAAAACGCCGTTGGACAAGGAATTCTTCATCCTCGTTTTCAATCTCACCTTCCCTTTGCTCTACAACAGGTTGAATAATTACATTGTTTGTACCCAAAAGCTGCATATTTACCAATATTTCCTGCTGGGCACCGGTACCAATCGCAAGCATGGCAATGACGGAGGCAACCCCAAAAATAATTCCAAGTGAGGTAAGCATCGACCGCAGCTTATTTTGCCTGATGGCATCTATGGCAATATCGAGATTGTATAAAAAAACCTGGAACACTGATCGGTAGTATCAGAATGATTAGGGTTTATTAAACCGGCAAACATGAATGTAACTCAACAGTTCATGGGTTTTGGGCAATTTCAACCTCCTGACCTGTCGCTGCTTCTTCCGGCTCGATATATTCCCGGTATTTTTCAAGTACATCATCCGGCAGCATATCTCGCCTCAACCCCGAAGTGTCTGGCGGCATTGAAATTAAAATCTGGTCATCAGGTGTAAGCCCCTCAAGTATCACTACATCGTTATCATTGGACGAACCCATGATAATTTGCTGCATCACGGTTTGGAGGCCATCCCGTTTAAAAACAAAATGCTGGTCATCATAAGCGTGTACCGATTCAAGCGGCACAAAGAGTGCATTTTCGATGGTTTCAATTAATATGGCGTTGCTGGTGGTCATGGCCGGACGCAGAGTAGTATCAGACTCATTGATCTCAATTTTTACTTCAAAAACCTTTGAATGTGAATTGGGACGTTGTTCTCCTATATTGGCAATTGATGTAACGACTCCGGTAAGCCGTTTATCCCTGATGGCATCCAGGCCTATTTGTACGGTTTGATTCTGCCTGATTTTTTGAATATCAACTTCATTGATGTAGGTTAGTGATTCCATTGCACTGAAATCAGGCAGTTCTGCCACAACAGGGTCGAATGCGTTGATTGTAGATCCGGTTGTGGTTTTTCGTCCCTGCCAGTTTCTTGCATAAACAACCATCCCGTTTTCGGGAGCCTGTATGGTAAAATCCTGCATCACCTGCATGATGCGGTTTAATTTGTTTCGTTCCTGTGTAAGAGTGGCTTCAATTTCACGAAGGTTAGCTTCAGCCTGCAGCACCCGTGTCCTGTAATTCTGTTTTTCCTGAGCCAATTGCCGTTGGGTCCGTTCCAGTTCAATTTGCATTTGCCGTTGTACTGCTGGCGATTCATATACCGACTGTTCTACGGCTATCTGACGCTCCTCAAGCTGAAAGTGCAGGTTCTCAAGATTATCGCGTGCCTGGGTAAGTGTAAGTGAGCTGTCTAATTGTGCCTGTTCATATTGTGATTCTGCCCGCTGTACATCCAGTTGGGTATTTTGCATACGGGTCATGATTTCTGAACGGTCAATTTCCGCAACCACATCCCCTTTCTGCACTACAGTTCCTTCCGGTACAAGGCTTTGTATGGTCATCTGCCATATCTGAACATCCCTGACGCCTTGCGGGCCTCGAATCTGGATCGAATTTTTTGCCCTTAATTCCCCGGTACTGGTTACCAGAACCTGAAATTCTCCAACCTTCGGGCTGACAAAAATATCGAGCTGTTCGGATGTATCCCTGCCAATAAATGCCCAGATGGCAAGCAAAAAGCCAGTCGACAGTACAGCTATGATGATTTTTTTACTCATACTGAAGGTAATAACTTGATTTCATCTTTTTTGTTATGCAATTATTTAATCTATAGTGATAGAAACTCATATAAAAATCTTTCAATTTCTAAATGAACATCTTTATGACCACCGAGTTTGTCAAAAATCACATCTCCATCCGGATCGATAATTACGTGCCGGGGGAATGATTCGCCAAAAATCGAGGTAACTTCAGTAGTTGTAATTGTCTGTTTGAAAAGAAACTCACGGCGTTCTAAAAATGAACTTATCCTTTCAACATCGTCCCACGCAATAGCCAAAAATTCCAAATCATTACGATGCATGTAATCCTGAACTAATTGGTTTAAACCGGGCATTTCAACAATACAAGGTGCACAAAAACTGGCCCACCAATTAATCACTACATATTTGCCTTCGAAATCTGATAAACTTACACTTGTGCCTTCCAATGAATGAACTTGAATTTCAGGAAGCTTTTGCCCGACCTGAATCGGGCCGCTTTCTCTTCTTAAACGAATAACTCCGTTTTCACCATTCTCTGCAGGCCATCTATAAAACAAGGTGTTCGACTCTGTGTAATGACTAACTTCAAGAGTAGCAACAAGTGATTCTTCACGGCTAATTTCCAAATCAACCTCAGCCATTAAATGTCCCTCTTCCACTTCGTTCATTCCCAGTCCTAGTCGGGCCGAGTGTAACTCACCATCTTTTAATAAAATTACGTAATACCCCTCAGTTTCACCTTGGCTTCCAACCCCAACTATGGCATCAATTGAATCATTACCGGTTTGAAGAGATGCAAATTTTGAGCTTTCAAGATTCACTTTTTTGAAAAATGGCTCACCAATTTCCGGACTACCATCCTGAAATTCAACAGCAATATAAGAATCATTAGCTGATGGTGTTTGTGCCGTAATAGTTGAATGACTAATAAGAAGTGTGCTAAATAAAAAGGTGCTTAGGGATAATATAAATGAACATATACTCTTCATAATCAAAGTTTTTGACTTTTTATTGTTGGTTCCATATCAGTTATAATTTAAACAGAAACTCACCAATACTATAATAATCATATTATGATAATAATAGTACATAGTACTAAAATGATCCCAAAGAAGAAAACGAAAATTACAGAAATATTAATTACTTCGGATTAGGCAAAAAATGGCGCAAATTTAGCCTGCTTATCATACAAAATGTTCCTGGCTCTCAATTATGATACTTATTGAGCAATAAAACATTACCATTTTACGGAACTTGAGATTGACTTCGGAAGTCTTTACTTCCATTGCTTAATGCGGGTTTACATTCCTACCAGTCGGAATCTTGCAGGCTGTAAGAGGACGGGGACAGAAAAACAGTCATCCCCCTAATGGATGACTGTTGCTCTTTTAAAGATAGCACGACACCAGTGCCTTTCCCATGAAACCGGTTTAGCTTTATCATAACGTATATATTAAAATAAATACGTTGCGCACTTTGTGATCTTTGAGGTAATAACACCAGATCAATCAAAAAATATCTGATTCTATTTCTGAATGAATCGTTATTTCTTCTTTCAGTATATCCAGATACTCACGCATATAGACTAACCTTTTTTCTGCAATTTCTTTCGCTGTATCGGTATGCATCAATCCGGGCAATTTGAACAGTTTTGTATAGAAATGGTCAATCGTCCATTTCGTATCATCCGGTTCACGTTCTGTACAGAATGGATCATTATCGTTGTATAACGGACGGTTTAGTTTGGCGCTCACAATGATACAACGCGCAATACCAATGGCTCCCAGCGCATCAAGCCTGTCGGCATCCTGAACGATTTTGGCTTCCATCGTTTGGGGCTTTACGTCGGCTGTATAACTATGTGCAATGATTGCATGTGAAACAGCATCCAGCTTATTGTTTGGATAACCTGCTTCACGTAAAAAATCAGTGGCCTTAATTGCAGCCATATGAGAAGCTTTTTTCCGGTTCGGATGGTCTTTGGCGAGAACAACACAATCATGCAGCCATGCCGAAGGTAATACAATTTCCGCATCAGCGGGATGCCGGCTTAAGATGATTTTTGCATTTTCAACAACTCGTTTTACATGATAAATATAATGTGCCGTATCAAGAACAGATCCTGTTTCGATAAATACACGGCACCTGTCTTCGAGATTAGCTAACCTTTCATACATGATGGTCACCCTTTATTAAATTAAACAATGAATAATTTATATTCTTAGTGCCGCATTCATGACTAAAAATATAAGGCAGATTCGCATCTGTAATTTAAATATACGAAATGTGAATTCTTTTGGGTGCCAATTATTAAAATAAATTTGACTAAATGCCGGGATACTGGATGCTGGATAAACAACCTGTCAGCATCTACCGGATCTGACAGCGTTGTGGGGTTCAGATGCAGCACTCAGTAACACGGGTCGCACCATAGGTATCACTGCGTGCCTGCGGCACGAGCTCGGCTACCGTACCCCGGGTCGCTGACCCGGCTGGAAAGGCTCTTTGTTGGCACAAATCTTTGTTCAATTGGCCATTCTCGAATATCACGGCTATACACCACTATCTCGTTTTTCAGCGTCTTTCCCATTCCGGCTCAGTCACGAAGTGATGCCCATGGTGCGACCCGGGGTACGTTATACGGGTTTACTGAATGGACACATCAGAACGGTTCCCGTATTCTGCCCAGGATCCTTCATAGGGCCGAACTGAATCGTAACCCATCAGGCGAAGGGTAAAATAGGCGTGTGAACCACGCACATTGGTATGGCAGTGCGGAATAACCTCTTTATCCGGAGTAATTCCCCGTTCTGTGAGCATTTTTTGGATATCTGCAGCGGGTAAAAAGTAAGGTACCCCTTCGGGCTCTAAAACTTTATTCCACTCCAGGTTAACGGCATTCGGTATATGTCCGCCCCGTTCAGAGCGTACATCCTCACCGGAAAATTCGGCGGCAGACCGGGCATCAAAAATGATTTTGTTTGGGTCGCCCATCGCTTCCATTACATAACTGATGTCGCAGGAAACAGGTTCATCCCTGTTTATCGTGAATGTTCCGGGTTCACGGGTAATGGAATAATCGATCGTCCGAAGTCCGCTGGCTTTCCACCCCTGTATGCCGCCATTCAGGAGGTAAGCATTTGAAAACCCATAATTTTCAAGTGCGTAAAAAAGCCGTGCTGCAGCCAGGTTGTTGCCATCATCATAGATTACCACAGGGCTTCGGTTATCCAGGCCAATCGCTCTCATTTTTTCCTGGAACTCTTCGGGACCTATCAAAAAAGAGGCAATGGGATGATCTTGGTCAGTAAGATTCCTGACAGCAGGAAAATGTGTAGCCCCGGGTAAATATTCACCATTGGTTTCCTCACGTGCATCGATCAGGATCAGGTTTGCTGAACTTTGAAGCAGATCCATCAACGGCCATGCTTCAATGAGAAGCTGATGATTCGGATAGGTAAGAAGGACTTCTTCCGGTTCGGCCTGTGAACAGCCAATAAACATGACAAAGGCGAGGGAAATTAATGAAATGGAACGGATCGACTGTTTAATCATTTTTAATATGATGTATATTATTATCGGATAACTTTTTATGCTGACCTGCACTGGTCCGTGATTTACTGAATTCAAATACATTTTAAAATATCACTGAACAATCAATATGAGCAATAATACAGGGGAAACAAAAAAATTGAAATGGTACGTTCACGAAGCAGACAATGTACTAAAGAAATTAAATACAGAAAAAGACGGATTGTCGCCCGAAGAGGCTGAAAAGAGACTTGAAGAATACGGACCAAATAAACTGCCGGCAGGGAAAAAGCAATCGGCACTGGTCCGTTTTTTACTCCACTTCCACAATATGCTGATTTATGTACTGATGGCCGCGGCTGTGGTGACCGCATTGCTTGACCATTGGATTGATACCTGGGTGATTGTTGCCGTAATCCTGGTTAATGCAATCATCGGGTTTGTACAGGAGGGTAAAGCTGAAAAAGCACTCGAAAGCATCAAAAATATGCTGTCGCTTGATGCCAATGTGATACGTAACGGAACCCGCAAAACCATTGATGCTGATAAGCTGGTGCCAGGTGATGTGGTTTTCATGAAATCGGGTGATAAGGTACCGGCTGATATTCGTCTGTTTAATGTTCGAAATTTCCAGGTGGAGGAATCGGCCCTTACGGGCGAATCGGTTGCCGTGGAAAAAACAACGGCTGCTGTTGAGGATGGCTCCGTACCGGGCGATCAAACCTGTATGGCTTTCTCCGGTACTTCGGTGGTATACGGCCAGGCCAGGGGAGTTGTTGTTGGAACCGGCGCCAATACGGAGCTTGGAAAAATAAACCAGATGATGACAGAAGTGGATAAAATCACCACTCCGCTTCTTCGGCAGATCGATTCCTTCGGAAGGATTTTGTCGGTTGTAATTGTTTTGATGACTGCCCTGTTTTTTGCACTCGGCTACTTTTTCCGCGACTATTCGCTGGATGAACTTTTCCTTGCCGTAATCAGCCTTGCGGTAGCGGCCATCCCCGAAGGTCTGCCGGCTATCATGACCATTACACTGGCCGTTGGTGTGCAGGCGATGGCACGCAGAAATGCCATCATCCGAAAGCTGCCGTCGGTAGAAACACTCGGGTCGGTTGCCGTTATCTGCTCCGATAAAACCGGCACACTCACCCGGAATGAAATGACAGCCACCACCGTTGTTACTTCAGAATCTGTATATAGTGTCCAGGGAAGCGGTTATGAACCCAAAGGTGACATTAAAAAAGGAGATGATATCATATCACCGGGCGAAAACCCGCTGCTCTCTGAATTGATCAAATGCGCCCGGGTTTGCAATGAAGCATCCCTCAAACAGAAAGACGGGGAATGGGTGATCAGCGGAAACCCAACCGAAGCAGCACTGATCACGCTTGCTCACAAAGCCGGTCTGGATTCCTTTAATCCCGATCAGGTGGATGTAATACCATTCGAATCGGATCATAAATATATGGCCACACTCAATAAACTTGATGACGGCAGCAAGCGTATTTTTGTGAAAGGAGCCCCGGAGATTCTTCTTGAACTCTGTAAGAAACAGAAAACCGCGGATGGAACATCTCCCATGAAACACGACTACTGGGAGAATGAAATGCAAAAGCAGGCGGAAAACGGACGCCGCCTGATAGCCGCTGCCTACCTGGATGCAGACGACAACAAAAACACAATTGAACACGAAGATATCCAGGAAGGGTTGATCTTCCTGGGTGTAATCGGCATGATAGACCCGCCACGCGAGGAGGCCATCGAAGCAATCAAGGTGTGCAAGCAAGCTGGTATTAGTGTGAAAATGATCACCGGCGATCACGTCGTAACTGCCAGGGCCATCGGTAAAGAGATCGGCATCGGGGATGGTAAAAAAGCCATCAGCGGAGCAGAACTCGAAAATATGAGCGATGATGAGATGCGCAAAGCTGCCGTGGAATACGATATATTTGCCCGAACCAGCCCCGAACATAAGCTGCGGCTTGTGAAAGCCTTGCAGGCCGAAAATCTTATTTGTGCCATGACCGGCGACGGGGTAAACGATGCCCCCGCCCTGAAACGGGCCGATGTTGGCATCGCCATGGGAATCAAGGGAACCGAAGTAACCAAGGAAGCATCAGAAATGGTACTGGCCGACGACAATTTTGCTTCTATCGCCAATGCTGTGGAAGAAGGCCGCACGATTTACGACAATCTCCGCAAGGCAATTCTCTTTATCCTGCCCACCAACGGCGCCGAATCCCTGGTAATCATGGCCGCTTTAATCATGGGAATCGTAATGCCCATAACACCGGTACAAATTTTGTGGGTGAACATGGTTACGGCTGTTACCCTGGCCCTGGCCCTGTCATTTGAGCCAACCGAAAAAGGGGTGATGAGCCGTCCGCCGCGAAAAACCGGTGCACCCATTTTGGGAGCTTACTTCTTGTGGAGGGTTGCATTTGTTTCCATTTTGATTGGTGGCATGACTCTCAGCCTGTATTACTGGCTCATGGACAATGGTTACGAAATCGAAACTGCAAGAACCATTGCCGTAAACACGCTTGTAGCCGGGCAGCTTTTCTATCTTTTTAATTGCCGCAAAATGTATGATTTGGCAATCGGAAAAGACTTTTTTTCAAACAAGTATGCCTTTATTGCTGCAGGTTTTCTGATCGTTTTCCAGGTGATATTTACCTACGCCCCTTTCATGCATGAATGGTTCGGCACCTATCCGTTAGAGTTGTCTTACTGGATGTTCCCGTTGTTGTGCGGTGTTGGCGTTTTTATACTGGTTGAAATTGAAAAGGTCTTGTTTGGCAAACGGAGGCTTGCTGTTGAAAGGAGAAAACACAAATCAAAGACACTAAATGATTTGCGATAGACCGAAGAACCGATAGACCGAATGACCGAATTTTTCTCCTAATCGCAAATAGGTCATTCTGTTCATCGTAAATCAAATGATGAACAACATGTTAGTATTAACGGCGCTCTAAGCGCCTATATAATGCCTGAAAAGCTTCTGCCGGAAAGGCCTGAAAAACCGGGGGATTGACAGAACACCGAATATCGAATATCGAACACCGAATATTGAATATTGAATGCCGCCCCGTGAGAAATATCGACGGTGCGGCAAACTGAATACAACAAAATTACCGTCTGCTTTAGCTGACGGATCCAAAAGCCTGCGTAAACCCGCCCCCGAGCGATGATCTCCTTAAAAACCCGAAACCAAACCGAGGGGGACACCGAATATCGAACACCGCCCACTGAAAAACATCGACGGTGTGGCAAACTGAATACAACAAAATTACCGTCTGCTTTAGCTGACGGACCCAAAAGCCTGCGCAAACACCCCCCGAGCGATGATCCCCTTGAGGCCTGATATCAAACCGAGGGGGTTATTCCGAAACATTGAGTGCGGGTATCAAAAAACGGATTCCTTATCGAATACCCCGGCTCAGCTCCTTAAAATATAAACACGCATTCTTGCGAGTATACATTTTCCGGACGAGAAAAATTTTTAACATTTGAGATTTTAAGGTACAAAAAGCTGTATTTTGTAACCGCACGTTACGTGATGTGACCCAACATAGTAATACATGTGCGGCACATGGAATTTTATCCAAATCTTTCCATTGTATCGATTTACTCCTGCGGAGATTTGGTACACACCCTGCCGGTTGAGGACAACTGCAGGATATAAAAAAATCAATAACTGCCCAATTAAAAACTTACCACTATGTCAGATATTCGTTTAAAAGAAATTTCACTTGATGCGATTCTTGAACTTGTTGAAGCGCGTGATCCGGGGCAGATTGCGTTCAGACAGGCTGTTCATGAAGTGATGGAATCTATCATACCGTTTATCCGTGAAAATAAAAAATACAACAACACAGGCTTGATTGAACGGATCATTGAACCCGAAAGAATGATCATGTTCAGGGTTCCCTGGGAAGATAAAGATGGCAATTACCGGGTAAACCGCGGATACAGGGTTCAGTTCAACAGCGCCCTCGGACCGTATAAAGGAGGGCTCCGATTTCACCCAAGTGTTAACCTGAGTATCATCAAATTCCTGGCATTTGAGCAGATTTTTAAAAACTCACTCACCGGTTTAAATCTCGGCGCAGGAAAAGGCGGTTCCGATTTTGATCCAAAAGAGAAAACAGAAGCTGAAATGATACGCTTTTGCCAAAGTTTTATTTCAGAATTATACCGCCATATTTCCAGTGAAAAGGATATTCCGGCCGGGGATATCGGGGTAGGAGAAAAGGAAATTGGATATATCTATGGCCAGTACAAGCGGTTAACCTCACGATTTACCGGTGTGATTACTGGTAAGGGCGTTGAATACGGCGGCTCTACGGTTCGCCCGCAGGCAACCGGTTTCGGACTGCTCTATTTTGTTGAAGAGATGTTACACCACCATGGAGAATCAATGGAAAATAAATCCGTGGTAATCTCCGGATCGGGAAATGTTGCGCAATATGCTTGTGAGAAAGCGCTCGAAAAAGGGACCAGGGTTATTGCGATGTCTGATTCAAATGGATTTATTCATGACAAGGATGGCATCACAAAGGAAAAGCTCGATTTTATTAAAGAGCTGAAGAAAGAACGGCACAATCGCATTCAGCAATATGCAGAAAAATTTGGCTGTGATTATAGTGAAGGCAAACCATGGGGATTGAAATGTGATATTGCCCTTCCATGTGCCACTCAAAATGAATTACATGAAACGGATGCACAAAACCTCATTGAAAACGGTGTGCTCTGTGTGGCCGAAGGGGCCAACATGCCTTGCACAGATGCGGCGATCAAATTGTTTCAGAAATCGAAAGTATTTTATGCTCCCGGAAAAGCATCAAATGCCGGTGGGGTAGCAGTTTCAGGCATGGAAATGTCCCAGAATGCCCGTCGGCTTTCATGGACATATGAAGAGGTGGATAAAAAACTGCTCGAAGTGATGAAATCAATACACCAAAAGTGTGTGCAGTTTGGAACCAATGGCGAGCAGATTAATTATATGAAAGGCGCCAATATCGCAGGATTTATCAAAGTTGCTGATGCAATGATCGCCCAGGGATATGTTTAACATCAAGTAAGCTGAGTCCTGTTTAAAAAAACCGTTTTATTTGCCACCAAGGCGCAAAGACACGAAACAGCACAAAGATATTGGCATTAGCAGTGCGTTCCATTTCAGCCCTCAAGTTCATTTTTCACCCATCCCATTTCGTGAACCTTCGAGTCTTTGCGCCTTGGTGGCTAAAACTGGTGATTATCTTTCAGCAGAATGAGTGGCCCGGAATGCCGGTAACTATCTGAGGGCAAAAACCGCGATGGCTATAAGCAGGAGTACAGCCAGTACAATCACCGTTCTTCGGATGTAAAGATGCAGCATGGCGGATAGGTTTAGACAATATTAAAGCGTTCGGAGTGTATTTTATGAACGGGCACACCCCAGCCCGAAATCACAGGCTCTACGGCGTTCATCATCAGCGGCGGACCACAAATAAAATATTCGCAACTTGTAAAATCTTCAGGGGTGTACTTTTTTAGAATCTCTTCCGTGATGAAGCCTGTTTCACCATCCCAATCCCCGTCAGATTCTTCAAGCACGTGTACCACTTCCAGGTTCAGTTCAGCCGATAAAACCTTTAATTCCTCAAAAAATGGTGTAAGTTCCCGGTTTGGGGTACCGAAGATCAGGGTTATTTTACGCCTGTCGCGGCGATCGCGCAGGGTATTGAGGATACTCATCGCCGGTGTGATCCCGATTCCCCCGGTTATGAAAATGTTATGGGTGGCTGTACTTTCACTGAGAGTGAAATTTCCATACGGCCCCTCAACGAATGCCGTGGTTCCCGGCTCCATAGTAGATATTTCTGAAGTAAAATCCCCGAGCTCTTTGATCGTAAACCTAATAATCTTTTTCTTCTCTGCACTGGATGAAATTGTGAACGGATGTTGCTGAAGTTTAAAGGGAGTGTTGCCAAGAGTGACCCAGACGAACTGTCCGGCACGGAATGTAAATCCGATTTTACTGTATCTTGCCGTAAGCAAAAACTGGAGACCCATCATCGCAAGGCCTACAAACCCGAGACCGACACCAAATTCAATCCAGAACCCGCGGCTCTCTTCCTGATGGCCAACCAGTGCCAACACCAGTGGTGCTGCTACAAGCACAAAAAAGAGGGTGAGCCAGAAAAATGCACTCTTCAGGAACGTCGCTTTCGTTCTCATTGTGTAAAAACCTTTGGTGAATATAGATTGATGAACAAGATTCAAAAAATCAGACAGATAAAAATAGCAGTTCGTTTTATAGGATTCCAATGCTTTTCAATTCTTGTTCCCAATCCGCCGCCCCGTAACCCGGGTCGTGCCATAGGCATCACTGCGTGGCAGACCCGGAAAGGAAAGACGTTGAAAAAAGATGCATTAGTAACTATTACGATTCCTGCTTGAACGTTTAACCCTAAACCTTGAATCCCCGACGCCCATAACCTCTGGTTTATAGGGGTTCGATACAACCCAAGAAGATCGCACATCACAGAACGCACATCGTGTATCGTACATCAGCCTGGTTGATCTTGATCTGCGATACACAATCTTTGATGTGCGGTGTGCGATTGGTTTGTAGTATCCAGTATCCAGTATCACGGTTGTCTAGAACAACCTGTCAGGTCAACCTTGAACCTTAATCATCAATCGCAAGACTCTGGCCCCGAAGGGATCCCGTTGGGGCAGGAGCGCCAAAAAGCGGCGCACTCTGTCAGGTCAACCTTAATCCTTAAACCCCCGACTCTGGCAGGAGCGCCAAAAAGCGGCGCACTCTGCCAGGTCGTCCTTGAACCTTGACCGGCTGGGTGTAATTTGTTTGAATTTGGCTTATCATTTGAGCTCGGGCTAATTATTGCCGCTTTTATGAACACTATCAGTCAAAATCTGCCGATTGCCGCGATTGCCACTCCTATTGGAGAGGGAGGAATTGCCGTGATCCGTGTTTCGGGCAGGGAATCTATCCGGAAAGTGAGCGGATGCTTCAGGGGCAAAAATCTTGAGGATGCCGATACACACACAGTCCATTTTGGCAGGATCATAAAAAAGGATGGCCGTGTGGTGGATGAGGTGTTGGCAGCCGTGTTCCGTGCCCCCAAATCGTACACGGGCGAAGATACGGTGGAGGTCTCGTGTCATGGCGGCGTACTGGTGACACAGGCTGTTCTCGAAACCATCCTTGAACAGGGCATCCGGGCGGCAGAACCGGGCGAATTTACCCGGCGTGCTTTTCTGAACGGGAAACTGGAACTGAGTCAGGCCGAAGCGGTGGCCGATCTGATTCATGCCAAAAGCATCAAAGCGGTTGATGCCGCTAATCAACAGCTTGAGGGGCGGCTTGGAGAACATGTTAAAACATTCCGGCAGCAGATTATTGACGCCACGGCGATGGTGGAGCTGGAGCTCGATTTTATTGAGGAAGATGTGGAGTTTGCCAACAAAGATCAGCTGCGGAAACTGCTGGCTGATGTGAGTGATGAAATTGACAGCCTCCTGGATACGTACGAAACCGGCCGCCTGGTAAAAGACGGGGTAAAAACAGTATTCATCGGCCGGCCTAATGCAGGCAAATCCACGCTGCTTAACACCCTCGTGGGAACCGACCGCGCCATTGTAACCGCCATTGCCGGAACCACCCGCGACACCATCGATGCCGACTGGAGTTTCGACGGACTGTTGTTCAAACTGATTGATACCGCAGGACTGCGCGAAACGGAAGATGTGATTGAAGCCGAGGGCGTCAGACGCTCCCAACAAGCATTTGAACGGGCCGATCTGGTGGTGTACCTGAAAGACCTCTCCCTGCCGCTGGATGCAGAAGAGCGTAAAGAAATTGCCGGGTTTCAAAAACGGGCCGGAAACACCCCGTTCCTGTTGATCGGCACCAAACTGGACTTGGACCGCACGCCCGAGAGTGACAAGAACCGGGAGATATCCGGTACTCAGAAACCCGTACATCAAGAACAACGCCTCCATTATGATCTCCAAATCTCTGCCCGCAAAGGCCAAAATATTGATGCACTAAAAAAAGCGATGAAACAGCGTGCCCTCGAAAACAAAGACTATGATGCATCAAGCCTGCTCGTCACCTCCTCGCGCCATCGTGACGCATTGCAAAAAGCCCGTGAGAATGTGCAGCGGGCCATCGCCGCCCTCGACCAGGGGATCACCGGCGACTTCCTCTCCATCGACCTTCGTGCCGCTTTAAAAGAATTAGGTACCATTACGGGGGAGATTACCAATGAACATGTTTTAGATTCGATTTTCTCCCGGTTTTGCATCGGCAAATAAAATACTATTGAATATCGAATATTGAACACCGAATATCGAATATCGAAGGCTTTGAATAATGAATATAGAATGTCCAATTTCGAATGTCGAAGTGCCTCCTCCTTCGATATTCAGTATTCATTATTCGATATTTCCATCCCCTCGGCTGACGATTGCTTTTCTCGTCTGTCGAATCTCACCCCCCCCGACTGACGAAGTGCCCCCATGGGGGCTGAACGAACGGAGTGTGTGAATGGAGAGATCTCGCTTACGCGGGGAAAATATGAGCCAAGTTCTGAGGAAATTCCAATAGAAACAATATACTGAGTATGTAGTAACGCCGGATCAAAAAAATGAACGCGTTATTTTCCTCGATGGTGAAGGTGTTTTCAGGTAAGGCGGACTGTACCAATGTTAGGAGATTCAGGTACATTAAACCTGGGTGAGTTTGATATTCAGAAAAAGAAATTTTTAAACTATACTATTTTTTTGATAATTGTATTGTGGATAAAGTTCTTGAACACTTTAAATGAGTATTATATTATAAAATTGATTAATCAAATTTTTCATAATGAAAATATCTTCCGGAAAAAGAATAGTTAAGAAAATTTTAAGAAAGTTTGGATTAACAGAACAATTAGACAGAAATATCAAAAATATTCATATTAGAAAGGATGTTGAATTAATTCCCATCCAGCCTAACCTTGAGTTTGCAGTGTACTGGAAAGTCTTACTTGTTGGTAAGGGGCCTGCTGTTATTTTAAAAGCGTTCGGCAGAGAGGTGATGAAGTTCGATGTATTTGGCAAGGATAAAGGTCATTATCACGTAGCTCCTTGTCATAATTTGAGGATTTTTTTCACTGAAGAAACAGTACTTCAACAAATTCAGCGCACTTCACTTGAACTTCAGAGAAATGCTCAAAAATATCTGGAGATACAGTCCGACTACCGAATTAAACAAATCAGGATTGATGACGATAAGCTCTCCGATGCTATTCAGAAAATGGTGGAGATTATGACATATTTTCTTCAACAAATACCTGAATTTAAAGACCTTCGGTAACTAGAAGAACGTAATAAGCAAGAATCAAAAAAATTAATTCGTGAAAAGTTAACAAAATGAATTTCAGTATTTTGGGAAATATCGAATAATGAACGCCGAACACCGAATATCGAAGGCTTTTGAATAATGAATATAGAATGTCCAATTTCGAATATCGAAGTGCCTCCTCCTTCGATATTCATTATTCATTATTCATTATTCGATATTTCCATCCCCTCGGCTGACGATTGCTTTTCTCGTCTGTCGAATCTCACTCCCCCGACTGCCGAAGTGCT
>RECI01000315.1 GCA_007694095.1 Balneolaceae bacterium
AATCGGTAAACAGGATTAGTGTAGTCTCAGAACATCAGGTATATCAAAACTGGATTTTTGCTACAGAAAAGGCCTATTCAGATAAGCAAAATGAAATTTCTGTATATGATCGACTGAGTGGTATTTTTTTTGATTTATATCGGGAATCAAACAATGAGACTTACCTTAAATTTAGTTTGTATGAGGCGGGGATTAGAAAACGAGAGGAAATTATTGATAAACTTACTAAAGATGAGATAGAATCGGTGCAAAACCTAATCTCAATTTTGAGAAATGGTGTAAGTGATTCAACCCATTATATGATCAGGCCTTATTCATTCGATGACATATATCTCTTCTTGGATTTTGAAATTCCCCGCGAATTTCAACAAAATGCAAGAGAATTATTAGATTACTGGCATAGAAGATTACCTGAATACTACTCTGAAAGCTACTTAAAAGGCAGCTTTGTGACCCATTCCTTAATATTAGGGTATTATCAACTGGCCGATCATCAAAAAGTATATGAAGTAAGCAGATACCTACAAAATACTAATCCCTTTCCAGATTCATCATTCTCGTTAGATTTATACCTGTTTTTATCTCACTCATTTAGATTAAGTGGTTATTATCTTGACGCATTAAGATTATATGAAAGTATTTCAATCCCAATTGCCTTGAATTTAGTCAATATGCAACGTTATTATGAAATCAGAATGGACTATGCTTTGACTCAATTACGTATTGGAAATGTTAATGTAGCATTTAATGAATATCAAGATATCTTTTTAAATATTGAATATTTGACTGATTCAAGATATCGAACTGCCTTGCTTAATAATCTTGCCATTTGTTTCCTAAACACCGGAAGATTTGATCAATATGTAGAGTTTCAGCTTAATGCTTTCCATATTGCTCAAGATGATGAAAATATTGGACAACAGATAATGATACTTAGGAATCTCTACATTTTTTACCAGCGCCAAAACGAAACGGCAATCGCATATAGCTACCTTGAGCAAGCCCTTAATTTAGCGCGGGAAAAAGAATTATCAGCAGATATTGCAACTATACTTATAGCACTAGGTATATATAAACGCAGTTTAGAAGATGATTACACTCATGCTTTTGAACTTTTTTTTGAAGCACTTGACTACGCTGAGTATTACTCAATTTATCAACAAATATTTAACAGTTATTTTGAGATTGCTCAAACTTATATGCTACTTGGAGATTACGAAAGCACAAATAAGTATATTGATATAATAATAGATTTAAGCCAATCCAGAAACGATAATCGGGGCTATGCCCTTTCTAATGTAATCCTTGCCAATTCATACATAAAATCCGGTAGAACAGAGCTTGCAAGAATAATTCTGTCTCAATTCACAGAACAAGATCTCCAGCAGCTTGTTTTCAATTACAGGGTAATGGCTCACAATCTATCCATGCAAATTCAAATGGAAAACGGCAATCGTAAGGCTGCAATAAGCGAGAGTATTGAAATGATCGCTGAAATCATCGACTGGCTCAGGGAAAGCAGCAATCAAGAAACCGGGCACATGCGGATGGATGAAGAATTTTCCGAAGCATTCCGGCTACACCTGAGCTTATTACAAAGTGAAAACAAAACCAAGGAAGCGTTAATAGCCATTGGGGATCTCAGAAACATTACCAGGTCCGGGTTTTATAACAACCCGCTTCTCAAATCAAAACTGCTGTCGGAAGAACAGTTGATCAGGGATTATAATTTAAGTAACCGTATCCAGCACCTGCGAAGTCAATATAGTATTGCATCTGGTGAACAATCAGTTTACCTGGCCAACGAACTACTTGCGGCAACATCGGAACGAAACAACCTGCTCAATCAGGCTATTCCGCATCTCCCGGAAACCTCTTATCACAGTACATTGCGGAACCTGCAGCGTCAGCTTCGCTCTGACCAGATGATCTTTTACATCTCGGTTTTTGATGGCCAGATTTTCAGGTTCTCGATAACAAGAAGAAATGTGGATATGAAAGTTTTTCCAAGGGATGACTACTATCTGGATCTGATCCACAACGCCATATCTTCCCTTGGTTACGGGCAAACCAACCTTCATGATTTACATAAAGTATACACCACTTTTTTTGAAGGAGAAATTCCTGAGCGTATTAGTCATATCTATTTTATCCCTGACGGTCAGTTTTACATGCTGCCACTTGAAATTTTACCCATTATTGAACCCCAGTCGAGTAACAGCTATGGTTCGGCAAATTATTTTGTGGAAAAGTACAGTGTAAGTTATGCCAACTCCCTATCTGAGATTGTACAAGGCCAAAAGACTCCAAAAAATGATTTTTATTTTGACATCGCAGGGTTTGGAATCAAAAGCTTCTCCGCTGCCGGCCATCCTGATTTAATGGATCTTCCATTCGGGCCTGAAGAAATTATCAACAGTAGCCGGGTAATGAATCAATTTTCAAGAAAAAAAATCTTCCTGGACTACGAAAGTACAAAAGAAAATTTCAGGGACGTTGCAGGCAAATCCAGAATATTGCACATTGCCACTCACAGTAAAGTAAATAATAATAACCCTCTTTTTTCACCACTCTACATGTACACTCGGAATGACAGTGATATTGAACTGGATGCAAAAACTGATGAAACCGACGGGATTATTTATGTGTATGAACTCTTTGACATGAATCTCAATGCGGATTTGATTTTCTTAAGTTCTTGTGAGTCAGGTACCGGTGGTTATCTACAAGGCACTGGTATTCTGGGCTTTTCAAGGGCATTTTCGTATGCTGGAGCAAAAAGCCTCTCATTAAACTTGTGGCCTATCCGGGATCAAACCGCAGCTGAAATCGCTGTTCGATTTTATGAAGGCCTGAACTCCGGCAAAAATAAAGCAGAGGCACTGCGAAACGCTCAAATTTCGTATCTGAATAAAAATAACAGTGACCCTTATTTATGGGGTGCATTTGTAATTTATGGCAACATCGATCCTGTGGTTTCAACTAATAGCCAATATCGGCTTGCATTTATCATTATTTTTGTTTTAATAGCAGCCTTTACAATACTATTCAGGTTTAATAAATAAAAACTTCATCAAGTTGGCTTTATTTCTATGCCTCTGGCTATCAATATAATACTGGATGTCGATATAATTCTTGAGATCTTCAGAATTAATCATCGGCGCCCTTTGATTATGCATGACATTTTCAAGGGTATAATAAATTTGACTACTCTTCAATTTTTCTCTGTTTGCAATCATGGTATTGCAATCATCGGAATCGGTAATCTGGTCTTCAATGCAGTTAAACTGAGAGAGACATTTCAAATACTGAAAAAATATCAAGCGGAAAAATTGATGTAGCCGATGGATAAATAAGATGGGTAACGCCGTTGAATAGTATTCGAAACTCACATACATACAGCAACCTCAAGATGCTTTATGTATGAACGTCTAATTGAAGCTAGGATGGCCGATGAATTACACACATAAAAAACTAGTGAACTAGCGGAATCAGAAGAAAGCTTATTGAAAAAATTATTAATACTATAGTTCTCATGATGAGGTTATTTTTTTTCTTTTTTGTGATCATGTTCTCTTTTTCATTTGCAACCTGCAATGTTAATGCTAAAGAGATGCTAAATCAGGATTACCAGAATGAAGTGCTAAAAAACTGGATAATCATAGTTGAAAATGCATATACCTTACCCGATTCATCCGAAAACGGCACACCAGGCTATAACATAGCCAGTGAACATTTCTTTGATCTTTACAAAAAAAGCGGGGATGCAATCTACCTGAACTTTGCCCTGCATGAAGCCGACAGGGGAAAAAGAGAGCAAATTATCAATGAGCTCGGAATCTACGAACGGAAAGTTGTTTCACATATCATTCAAAAACTGAATAACGATATTTTACCGGATAATTATTTTGACCTTACTCCTTTCACTGTCGCCAATATTTACCATTTTTATAATATAACGATAGATCAAGGGCAAGAAGCAAAAGCCAAACTACTACTTGATTATTGGACAAGTCTATTACCAAACATATATGAAACAGATGATCATTTAATCATTTTCAAGATTCACTCATTGGTCAGTGGATACAACCAACTAGGCGATTACCAAACGGCATACAGATTAGGTGAATATTTAATTGAAAAACAACCCTTTCCAGCTTCACATTTTGCCGTTGATTTTTTTTTAACATTAGATTTTTCTGCCAAATCATCGGGATATTATGTAAGCTCATTGAAAATTCTTCAAGAACAATTACTCCCTTTGTCAGAATTTCTGGATGATAAATATATTCAGGCAATCATCAGGATGAATTATGCAATGACTTTATTTCGAATCGGAAATATTACAGAAGCTTTAAAGGAAAACGAACAAGTATTCTCAAATTTGGAGTACCTGCCAAATCCGAATGACAAGGCCGCCATTTTTAACAATCTTGCCATTATTTATTTAAATACGGGCAGGTTCAATCAGTATCTGGATTTTCAATTAAATGCACTTCGAATTGCAGATAAAGAAAATAATTACAGTCAACAAATTCTGATACTTCGAAATCTGTACATTTTTTACCGACGCCAAAGCGAAACAGAACAGGCATTTAACTACCTTGAAAAAGCCCTTCATTTAGCATCTGAAAAGAATATTACTGAAGAATTAGCGCCATTACTGATCTCTCTTGGCATTTACAAGCGAACTGTTGAGGATCAGCCAGCAGATGCATTAGATTATTTTTATGAAGCGCGCAATCATGCAATCAATTACTCCAATTACCGTCAGATTTTCAATAGTCATTTTGAAATTGCGATGACCTATCTGCTGCTTGAAGATTTTGAAACGGCTGAAAAATATATCAATGATATCATCAATTTAAGCCAATCAAGAAATGATAACCTCGGCTATGTACAATCACATATAACTCTTGCCAATTCATATATAAAATCGGGAAGATTAGAGGAAGCTAATACCATTCTGTCTCGATTTACAGATAGTGACTTCCATCAGCTTACATTTGAGTTCAGGGTGTTGGTTCACAATATCTCATTACAAATAAAAATGGAAAATGGCAGATATAAAGATGCTTTAAATGAAAGTTCAGAAATGATCTCTGAAATCATCGATTGGCTGAGAGAAAGCAGCAACCAGGAAACCGGTCATATGCGGATGGACCAGGAATTTTCCGAAGCTTTCCGGTTGCATCTCAACCTGTTATTCCGGCTCAACAGGCCGAAGGAAGCTTTATACACTATTGGTAGCCTGAGAAATATTTCCAGGTCTGGATTCTATAATAACCCGCTCCTGAAATCACAAATGTTGACCCAGGAAGAATTAATTCACGACTATCAGCTTAGCGACAGAATCAGGCAGCTCCGCGGGCAATATGCAACGGCAGCCGCTGAACATAAAGTTTCTGTAAACAACGAATTGATTACTGCTATATCAGAGAGAAACCATCTGCTAAATCGTGCTATTCCCCAATACCATGATACCCCTTATGAAAACGCCCTTCGTAAACTCCGCCGTCAGCTTCGTTCTGACCAGATGGTCTTTCACATCTCGGTTTTTGACGGGCAGATTTTCAAATTTGCAATTACACGAGGGAAAATGGATATGAAAGTCTATCCAAAAGATGACTATTATCAGGGGCTGATTAAAAATGCCACATCTTCTTTAGGCAATGGCAATACAAACCTGAAGGATTTACACGAAGTTTACACCACTTTTTTCGAAGGGGATATCCCAAAAACGATAACCCATATCTACTTTATCCCTGACGATCACTTTTACATGCTGCCGCTCGGAATTTTACCTGTATTAGCCCCGGAATCGAGTGACAGCTACAGAACTACATCCTATTTTATGGAAAGATACAGTGTGAGTTATGCCAATACCCTGTCCGATATCGTGAATAAACGTGGTATTAAAAATGATGATTTTTATTATGAGATGGCGGGTTTTGGAATCAGTAATTTCTCTGATGCCGGGCATCCCAGCTTAACTGATCTACCATTCGGACCTGTTGAAATTATACGCAGTGCAGAGGTATTGGATCATTTAACTGAAAAGAAAATATTTCTGGAAAATGAAAGCACCAAAGAAAATTTCAGGGAAATATCCGGCAAATCCAGAATATTACATATAGCAACCCACAGCAAAGTGAATAACAATAATCCGCTTTTTTCAGCGCTCTATATGCATAACGGACTATCTAACAACGCCAATGGAGAATTGACACCCGATGAACATTCCGGCATTATGTATGCCTATGAACTCTTTGACTTAAACCTGAATGCGGATTTAATATTCCTAAGCTCGTGTGAATCCGGATCCGGAAGTTACTTACAGGGCACCGGTATATTAGGTTTTTCCAGGGCATTTTCCTACGCAGGAGCACAAAGCCTCTCCTTAAATTTATGGCCTGTAAGAGACCGAACCGCCGCTGAAATAGCTGTCCGCTTTTATGAGGCTCTGAACGAAGGAAAAAACAAAGCCGATGCACTCCGATCCGCTCAAATGTCATATATGAATCATAACAACAGCGATCCTTACTTGTGGGGTGCATTTGTACTTTATGGCAATATTGACCCTGTTATTTCAACCAAAGGCCAACATCACTATTTATATATTATGTATTTTACGTTAATGTTCGCCTTAATTGTACTTTTCAGATTATATAAAAAAAGGAATCTTGTCAGAAATATAATTCAAAGACCTTAAGATGAGATACGATCTTCTTTATATGCCCATGTATTAACCGAACCAGAAGACGAAGTATAGATAAGTAAATTTGACTGCGATTTAAAACCAGGTTTACAGGCTCTCAAGTGCCATTTTTGCTACCCTGCTAAATGATCCATCTGCCTCAATCACCTTAATTATATTCTCCATGGCTTCTTGTTTCATTCCAAGCTGCAGTTGTGTATTGGCAAGATACCAATATGATTTTTCCCTCAACACCTTTCCGGGATTCATATGCAGTATCCGGTCGAATGTTTCATGGGCTTCCTGATAATAGCCTGCATTATAATATATTGTCCCTTTCACAATATAGACATCAACTGCCTCATTCGAGTCTAATATTTCAACTTCAATTGATTTGAGCAGATCCAAAGCTGAAGTTATTTCACCGGCAGATGAAAATGAAATGGCTGAGTTGAGTATACTTTCGAGATTCGTTGTTACATCAGCAGATCTCTCAATATTAAATTCGATCATGGCAATCGGGCTGAACTCTGGCTCTGATACCTGGTTGCTGAATATATTGAAAAGAACACCCATACTAAGTAAGAGTATGGCAGCGGCTGCAAGATAGTGTTTCACATAACCACCAAATACCTTCTTCGAACTCATTGGCAGAATAACCGTTTCATTCTCCCTTCCTGTTTCTTCATTTGTAGAGGAAAATGCACCTTCATGCCCCATTTTTTTGAGAGTTGCAAGGGTTTGTAAATATTCAAGGTCACTGGGATTAGCAATTAAATGTGCCCATAGATTGTCAACTTCCTGTTCGGATAAACTCCCCTCAACAAAATTGTGGATCAGGTGTAATATGTGTTCGTTATTTTTTTTCATAATTCGAATTTCCTGCTCTTATTTTTTTCCAGGTGTTTATAGATTTCGTGCAGTGTGCCAAGCAGGTAAGATTTGTCGAATGGTTTTTGAATATATGCGTTTATCCTTGAGGAAATACATTGCTTTCTGACCTGACTGTACTCATTGGTAGTCAATGCAATGATAGGAATAGACTTGCTATTGTTATCTTCTCTTATCATACTACTGGCTTCAAACCCGTCAATACCGGTTCCCAGGTTAATATCCATTAATATCAAATCAAAATTTTTCTCTTTAAGTGCCTTAAGTGCCTGCTCAGCCGAATCAACACTTTCCACTTCAAATTCATTTTTTAGAAAAATGGATACCAGTAACCTGATTTGTGGGCTATCGTCTACGTGAAGAAGTTTTGGTTTATTTCTTTCACTTTTCGCTTCACTTTTTCCATGTCGAAATAATGACAAACCACTCCTGATATTTGGCCTTATCCCATTTGAAGAAGCAAGTTCATCCGGATTAAGATATAATTCATATGATGAAGGTACATCCAGTGAATGTGCTGCTGAACCATTCATGTAATTATAAGTAAATGCCTTGGGAAATAATACACACGTTTTCATTATAAAACTTTTTATTAATTATCACGACTATATAAAGGATGCATGAAAAGCAGATTTGTTACATTTTTTTTGAAATTTTTTTTAGCTCAATATTTATGAGTTCGTGGCTGGTAATTATTTGATTAAATATTTTTACCAATCGCCCCCAACTGTTGGCAAAACCTTAAAAGTAAATTAAATTGACTATATATTTACTTTTATCGAATTATTGTCAACAGGCTATGTCAGAACTAAAAAAAGCCGCTCTTGCATTCTTATCCAATCAAAATATTGCTGTTGTGGGTGTTTCTTCAAAGGGCGATACCGCTGCAAATTTTATTTATAAAAAATTGAGGACGAGCGGTTATCGGGTATTTCCGGTTAATCCGAATGCGGATATCGTTGAGGGAGACAAATGTTATAAAAGCCTTACTTCCTTATCCGGTATTATTGATGGTGTAGTTATTGGAACGCATCCTGATGTAACCCCTCAAATCATAAGGGAATGCGCTGAAATTAATGTCGGGCAGGTATGGATTCATCGCTCAATCGGGCAGGGTAGTTATCACCCTGCAGCCATTGAACTGGCCAAAGAGTTAAACATTTCCTTAATCCCCGGCGGCTGCCCTTTGATGTTCAATGAACCGGTTGATTTTGGTCATAAATGTCTCAGATGGTTTCTAATGCGCAGTAAAAAAGAGAAAACCCCGATCGGTTTTCATCTCAAATGATTTTTATCGGATAAATTGCAGTGGTATCATCAGGAACGAAATATTCAAATCTATGATTTACCCGAATTGTTGAAATAATTCGGCTCTTGTACTGATGCGCAGAAATATCTTCTTATTTTCATTTCCGGCTGCTACGATTCTTACAGGATGGGCTTTTTATATGGCTCATGGAAATTTATGGCTTCTTTTTTCGGATAACTGGTTTATGACGGCTACCATGGTTTTCGGATCGTTCATTGCGGGGGCTAGTTCGGAGGGTGGCGGAGCCATTGCCTTTCCTGCCATGACCCTGCTATTCAATATTGAACCAGAGGTTGCCCGTAATTTCAGTTTTGCCATTCAAAGTGTGGGTATGACATTTGCCGCCATCTGGATTTTTATTTCAGGGATAAAAATTGAGAAAAACTACCTGCTGCTTGCAGGTGCGGGCGGTTTTATCGGCATTATTTTCGGGTCTTACTTTATCGTACCACTCATCAAGCCCGATTACGCCAAAATGATGTTTGTTTCATTTTGGCTGAGCTTTGGTATTGCACTGGCAGTGGTTAATTTCATTAATCAAAGAAAAAGTATTGAAAAACTACCGCATCTCTCATTTATACAAAAATCAGAACTCTTTTTTGTTGGAACTCTTGGTGGCGTATTCAGTTCGGTTTTAGGTAACGGACTCGATATATGCACGTTTTCTTATGTTGTAATGAAATATGGCCTTTCGGAAAAAATCGCTACTCCCACTTCAGTGATACTTATGGCATCGAACGCCATAATTGGATTTATAATACATCTTTTTTTCCTGGAAACGTTTCAAACCGAAGCCTTTCATTACTGGCTGGTCTGTATTCCTGTGGTGATTTTTGGTGCACCGCTTGGAGCCTACACCATTACATTAATAGGCCGCAAATCTATTGCTGGTATTCTGATTCTTATCATTATTGCACAGTTTATTACAGCAATATTTGTTATAAAGCCCGGCATGGATCTGATCCTTTTTTCAACACTCATTTTTGTGATAGGGATATTCATATTCTTTGTTATAACAAAAAAGAGATATACAGGTTCAGGAGTTAATTAAATAACTGTATAATCATTAATGCTGCAATGGTAAGGATTAAAATACCGAAGCCAATTTGAATAGCCAGCTGCGATACCGAATGACCGATTCTGACACCAGCGAAACCTCCGGTGAATGCACCGATAATTAGTGGTAAACCCGATCCAAAATCCACATAACCCAATGTAAATGGTGTAATACCATCAGGTTGCCCGGCCAGCAGTGCAAACTGCATCCAGCCGGATAACGAAATCAGCACAATAGCCATTGAAGAGATGCTCACTGCCTTTTTTAGCCTGAGTTTATAGGCCAGGTTCATGATAGGTACAAGAACGATTCCACCTCCCACACCTGCCAGTGCCGCAATAAATCCACCTGTAGTTCCAGCCCCCACAGCTTTGGGAATACTGATTGTTTTTTTAGTAACCAATAGTGTGATATCATTCTTTCTCCGGCGAAAAAAAAGTATGGCAACAAATACTAAAAGAATTGAAAATAAAGCTACAAATACATCTTCGGTATAATATGGCGATGTAACAACTTGCTTGCCTGCAAATACCCCAATGGTTCCGAACAAACCTACAATTACACCCTGCTTCCAGTAAAAGTTTTTCTCAGATCGCTGCTGAATGGAACTGCTTATTGAAGCGGTAAAGGTGCAAAATAATGACGTTGCAATAGCCCAGGTTGCCGGATTTTCTAATCCAACTGATGAAAACAGAATAAAAAGAATGGGTGTAAACAATATCCCGCCTCCAACACCGAATAAACCTGCTACTGTTCCTGCTATTAACCCGCAAAATATCAGAATAACAAAGAGCATCAGATGAAAATTTCACCAATCAGGTAGGTTACGGCCTGCCCGCCTATTTCAACCCGATCACCTTTATCCACACACTCTATATATCCACCCCGTGCAGAAAGCTGGCGTGCGGTGAGAAACTTTTTCCCCAACCGCTTTGACCAAAAAGGAATCAGTACTGTATGGGCGGAACCAGTTACCGGGTCTTCCGGCACACCAAGCGATGGAGCAAAAAAACGGCTCACAAAATCAATACCGGTTTCAGAAGATTTAGCTGTAATAATCACCCCTCTTACATCCAGACTTTTTAAAATCGAAATATCCGGTTTCATCTTTTTTACAATTTGATCATCATTTACCAACACAAGCAGATCTGTATGTAATCCCGTATAGATGGGAATGGTGCCAATAGACTCTGGCAGCAATTTCGGTACAGGAATGGGTTTGGGTGGTTTAGCAGGAAAATTCAACCAGTAAAATAAATCTTTTTTTGTAACAGTTAACTTTCCGCTTATGGATTGAAAGATTATCTCCTCAGCGTAAAATCCAAGATGTTTAAATAATACATGGGCAGCTGCAAGTGTGGCATGTCCGCATAAATCAACTTCGGTTTCGGGTGTAAACCAACGTATATCAAAGGATTCATCCTTATTTTCTTTGAAAAATACCGTTTCGGAAAGATTATTTTCAGCAGCAATTTGTTGCATTATTGATACATCAATCCATTTTTTTAATGGCACAACGGCAGCCGGATTTCCTTTAAAAACCGAATTTGTAAAAGCATCTGCCTGGTATATTTTCATTTTTTATTGTGAATGTAATGATTCTTGCTGTGTGTATGAACGGTTTTTTTGGTTGTCACGATTGCCGGGTGTTATTTTCATGTAAAGTTCACGACATTTCATCTTATGAGCAGTAAACTAATCATATATCCGCCAACGGCGATCAATAAAATCGGTTATGATACCATTCTGCGGGCAACACTAAGAAAGTGTTATACACCGTACGGAAGGGAGTATCTTGAACGGTTATGGGCTTCTGCCGACAAAAATATTGTTCAGGAACGTCTGGCATGCATTTCCGAATGGTTAAAATTACTGGAAAGCTCATCGCATCCCCTGTCGGCTGCCGAAGATATCCGGGAGGATATTAAGGAATGCCGGATTGCAGGAAGTGCCCTGCCGCTGGAAAGTTTTGTTGCGATCTTGCAAAATGCCCGTATAGCCCGCATTATTAAACAATTTTTCTCAAAACAAGAGGGCAACTATCCTCATTTAGAACAAATCGCAGATTACTTTGTTAACCTGAAACCGCTTGAAGATGCAATCCAAAAGGTTGTAACAGAAAGAGGGGATTTGCGGGATAATGCAAGTTCAGAATTAAAAAGCATTCGCAACAGAATTAACGGCGAGAAAAACAGGCTACGGGATACTATACAGCGTGTGATGAAAAGAGTTGTTCAACAAGGAATGGCTTCTGATGAAGGCCCAACAATACGAAGCGGGCGCATGGTGATTCCGATACAATCAGAATTTAAACGCAAAGTAGACGGCTTTATCCATGATGTATCTGCAAGTGGCCAAACCGTTTACATTGAGCCAGTTGAGGCACTTCAGATCAATAATGAAATCCGGCAGCTCGAAGCACTGGAACAACGTGAAATAGACCGCATTATCCGGGAACTAACATCCATTGTAAGCAGTCATGCTGACTCTTTATTATTAAATACAGATCAGCTCGCATTAATGGATGCAATTCATAGCCGGGCACAAATTGGCCTCGACCTCGATGGCAGTGTGCCCCAGCTTTCAACAGATATGTCACTTCAGCTCATAAATGCCCGCAATCCAAACCTGGCACTGAAAAATCAAAAAACACTGGATACCGAACCGGTCATTCCGTTAAACCTGAAACTTGATAAGGATGAGCTTGGGCTAATCATTACAGGGCCAAACGCCGGCGGTAAATCTGTAGCGATGAAAACGGCAGGCTTGCTGAGTTACATGTTACAATGCGGTTACCCCATACCTGTTCAGCCGGATTCAGTACTACCAATTATTAACGGAATTTTTGTTGATGTTGGCGATGACCAATCTATTGAAAATGATTTGAGCACTTTTTCGTCACGGTTGCTATGGATGCGAAACACCCTGTCAAAACTAATGCCGGGCTCACTTGTATTAATTGATGAAGCAGGCGCGGGAACAGACCCTGAAGAAGGGGGGGCTTTATTCCAGGCGTTTGTGGAAGAAGTGATCAGAAAGAACGGACGAGTAATTGTAACTACCCATCACGGATCATTGAAGGTGTTTGCCCACAGTCATAAAAATGTGGTTAACGGAGCTATGGAATTTAACCAGGAAAACCTCTCTCCAACCTACCATTTCAAAAAAGGAATACCCGGCAGCAGTTACGCATTCGAAATTGCCGACAGAATGAAACTGCCTGAATCACTGATGCGACAAGCAAGAGAGTTACTTGGGGAAAAACGCGATAGTATGGGTGATCTACTGATCAGCCTTGAAAAAAAGATGCAGGAATCTGATGAAATCACTGCTGATTACAAAAGACGCCTTGCCGAGATTGAAAAACGGGAACGCACGCTTGCCGAACAAACATCCAATATTGAAAATAAACGAAAAAATATACTCGAAAAAGCCTTCCGGGATGCCGAAGAAATACTGAAAACTGCGAACCGCAGAATTGAAGAAGCTGTTGAAAAAGTTGTAATGGAAGGGCGTGAAGACAAGGAGAAAATCCGTGACGCAAGGAAAAGTATTGATGAAGTAAAACAGGAAATACGCACAGGTAAAAAAGAGTATGAAAATGAGGTTGAGGAAGAAATTGTCAGAAGAAATGAAAAACCCAAAGTGGGTGATTATGTTGTGATTGGCGATGGAAACAGCATCGGTGAACTTGCGGAAATCTCTGGCAATAACGCCACTGTAATGATGAATGGTATGCGCATCAAATCCAAACTGAACAAACTGGTTAAGACAAATCCGCCAAAGAAAAAGGAAAAGACGTATTTCACCCGTAGTTTTACAACTACGGGCGACATTGATTTATCTGTTAAACCAAGAATTGATCTTAGGGGAATGCGTGGTGATGAAGCCATAAATGAACTTACCGTTTACCTGGACAAGGCAATTGCCCGTGGACTCAAATCGGCTGAAATCATCCACGGAAAAGGTGAAGGGATTCTACTTAAACTTGTTCATGAATATCTTGAAAGCAGAAAGGAAGTGGAATCCTACGACATTGCACCCTGGGAAAGCGGTGGTACAGGCTGCACAGTGGTAAATCTTAAATAAGTAAATCAACCAATGAAATCTGCTCTAATACTGCTATTCGTATTTTTTCTTCTCCCGGATTCCATGATTGCCCAGCTAGTGACTTGGCGTGATATTATTGAATCTGACCTGCCGGAACCAACCGCAAGAATTCATTATGGTGAAGACTCTCTGCAATTTGGTGATTTATGGCTTCCAAAAAATTCCGAGCCTCACACCACCATTATCCTGATTCATGGTGGTTGCTGGCTGAGTATTTACCCTGGAGTGGAGTTAATGCACCTGATGGCAAATGAACTGAGGAATCATGGTTTTGCGGTCTGGAATATTGAATACCGCAGAATTGGCCATGATGGAGGCGGCTACCCCGGCACGTTTCTTGATGTAGCCAAAGCGGCAGATTTTCTACAAACGATTGCCGAAGAGTATGGGCTAAATCTTAATCGCGTGATTTCATCAGGCCATTCGGCCGGAGGTCATCTGGCAAGCTGGCTTTCAGTCCGAAAGAATATCCCCTCAAATAGCGTTCTATACTCTCCCAACCCGTTACATGTGCACAAGGTGATTTCTTTGGCGGGTATTAACGACCTTGAACGTTTTGGTTCATATGGCTCTTCATCATGTGGGCGAGATACAATAGACAACCTGGTTGACAAAAAGAACCGGGGCGATAGTGCATTCCGTGATACATCACCAATAGAGCTTCTCCCTTTTGATCTTCCATTTGTAGAGATAAGTGCAGCCTTCGACGCCCCTGTCCCTCCATTTTTTGGTTATCATTTCGTAGACACTGTAAAAAAAGGGGGCGATGAAGCAATACTGATTTTACAGACAGAAGCCGGACATTTTGAAATGATTGCACCCTGGAGTAAAGAATGGAAAGAGGTTTTGGAAGTCTTTCTGTCATTCTGAGCCCCTCATTTTGCACAAAAGCGGGCAACACCATATTAAAAATGACAGGAAAACTACGGGCAGTTTCTTGTGATACCACGGCATTCTTTTCTTCTAACCGTAGACGGTCTATGACCCCCTCGATTCGGTCCGGGGCTTTAATAAGACCATCACTCGGGGGGCACTGATTGCCTCTGCTCTCCCGGGGCGACGTTCGCTTGCATTCGCTGTGCTCACTTTGCCCCGGGCTCTGTGATTTCGCCCTTTCAGGGCTGAAAACGCCATTTCCCACAAATCTGTCAACGGTAGAAAAAAACAGCGACAGACTCTAAAAATGGCGTCTCCAGTCTGATTTGTATGGGTAGATAAAAAATCATCGGAAAAGTTTTTCGATTATCATGTAGCCTTAGTTTATTCAATGATGCGGTTTTTTGTAAATTCTTTTGAACATTTTGAAAATGATCTGGATTCTTACAATAATAACTGACTTTTTTTGTGCATCATCCGGATTACAACACAACTATACTGCATCTTAAACTGGATGCTCATTTAAGTATCATTTTATCCACATGAGAATTACTATTAGTATTCTGGCGTTTATTTTTTTTATGAGCTGTTCATCAGAGGAGTATCTGCATGATTTCGATTTACAAGGCCACCGCGGCGCACGGGGTTTACTTCCGGAAAATACAATCCCCAGTTTTCTGATCGCCATAGATCATGGTGTGGATACCATCGAATTCGATCTTGTGGTAACCAAAGACAGGCAGCTTCTCATTTCACATGAGCCATGGTTTCATCATCATATCAGCACGAAGCCGGATGGCTCGCCGGTTACACCTGAAGAACAGATGGATTTTAATATTTTTGAGATGACATACAACGAAACTCAGCAATTTGATGTAGGTAAGCGCGGTCATGTTAATTATCCTGAACAGCAGCCGATGGAAGTAACAAAACCGCTGATGAGAGACGCGATCAGGGCTATTGAAGCTTATACCGAACAGCAGGGTTTAACCCCGGTATTCTACAATATCGAAACCAAAAGCAACCCTGAACAATACGGGATCATGTTTCCTTACCCGGATGAATACGCGCGGTTATTGTATGATGAACTTATAATCCTGCACCAGGAATTTGACCTCTTCGACCGAATCATTATCCAATCTTTTGACCCTGCCACCCTTATTGAATTCCGCCAGTTAAATGACCGGATTGCACAGGCTATTCTTGTCTCGGGTGACGATTCAATTCAGAGTTTCATCGATACTCTGGGTTATACGCCTGAGATCTGGAGTCCGAATTACAGGTACGTAACCCGGGATATCGTTGATGAAGCACATTCGAGAGGAATGAAAGTGATACCATGGACAATTAATAACATTTCAGACATGCGACAACAGCTCGAAATGGGTGTAGACGGTATCATTACAGACTATCCCGATAGCGCGGCAATTCTGCGGCAACCTTCATAACACAAAACTGATTCATTCTGAACCGAAAAGAAAAAATTATCCGCCAATTACGATTGCAAGCGCATCCGGAGGGCGGATATTACTCGGAAACATACCGCAGCAGAGAAACCATACATTGTGAAGGCGGGCAATTTCCGGACAGGCGCAGCTACAGCACAGCCATCTACTTCCTTTTAAGCAGCGGAGACATCTCACGATTCCATCGCATACAGTCAGACGAAATTTGGCATCACTACGAAGGATCTCCCATCACTATTCACATGATACACGTCAATGGTTTTTATGAAGCAAAACATCTGGGAAAACAACTTGACAATTCCCAGGAACCTCAGCTTATTGTTCGCGCCGGCACGTGGTTCGGGGCAACGGTGGATGAGCCTGAAAGCTTTGCATTATGTGGATGTACCGTATCACCTGGATTTGAATTCAACGATTTTGAGATAGGCGATCGGCACAAAATGCTTCTGGAATTCCCGGAACATCAGAACATTATCCGAAAATTGTTACCGGATTAACCGGGATGTTTTTGTTACAATTATAATGGATGAACAAGTGCTCATAATGACAACTGGTGCTACTCCAGTCCCGCGGTGTCGAAATGATTCAGAAAAAAGTTGTGAACCGCGAAGCGAAAAGTTGGAGCGATAACGAAAATCCCAATTCCTCGGGGCCGTTACGGTGACGACAGGCCAGACACCCCCGATGACAACTAAAATCTCAAAACTTAAAACTCCACATCACCGAAACACAAAAATGATTGAAATTTGGTGCTTGAAATTTGGATTTTTTCAATTTTTGCAAAAAATCATTATGCAGGAGCCTAAAAAATGTATCCCGCCCCAAAATAGATCCTGTAGGTCTCAGCCGAAATACCAACATCTCCGCGAACAAAAAAATCAGGACTTAATATAGAAATCGCCCCTCCGATCCCTAATGTATGTTTCCAGCCATTAAATAAGGAACCGTCATCAAACTCTGAAAATACCCGCCCGGTATCCCAGAATGTCTGTGCACCTAGCCGTAATCGGTCATCAAACAGCGAAAACAACCAACTCCTCAGTTCCAACATACTTAAAATGGAACCATCGCCCCTGAAACGATTCAAATGATAACCTCGCAATCCCTGCTCATTTCCAATGATGGATTGAGCCCAAAATGGAGCACTGCCAAAAATTCGCTCAACTTTCAGATTATGAGCTAATGTTAAACCGGATAGCAGGGGTATGAAATGCCGAAATTCCCCTTTAATGCCTGAAAAAGTGAACTCACTTCCAACAATCGGAGTACTCACACTGAAATCAACCTGGTAGCGAATGCCTCTTGTTGGAGTAAACTCGCTGATACGGTTATCCAGTAAAACTCCGATTTCCAGTTTGTTTGACCATTTCTTGTCGAATCCCAGGGGAGTTTCTGCTGCGAAGAGTGTGGGTTCTTCAAGAGGTTTGCTGTTAACGTACCAAAGAGTTCCGCCACCTATCAGGTCGATAACTCCCCGGCTGCCAAACGTGCCGACATTGTACCTGCCCTGATAGTTTATGTAAACCTCTCTGTTTTCATAGAAATAGAAATCGTTATCGAAAAGCTCACTTCCAAAATCGGTACTGTTTCCTATTCCAAAATATCTCCCCTGACGCTCGCGTCTCCCGATAAATTCAACCCTGCTTCGAATGGATGTCCCGAATGTCCGGATCCGCTCATATTCCATTCTGGAATTGATTGTGCCATTTGTTGATATGGTGAAGTCAGCTTTTGTGTTGCTCAAAAATGGCAGTACATGAACTCCATAATTAATCCGCTGAACAAAACCTCCACCTAAAAATCCAAGATCAGAAGTATACGCAGCAAGAGGAAAAACAGAATAGTAACTACCAACCCTTGGGTCGGTTGCTTCCGGAATGTCATTTCCGGTTTCAGATGGAATGACCTGTGAGGCTGCAATTGCCGGAAACAAGAATAAAAATAAGGCTGCATAAAATTTCATTCAGAGCAGGCCCTCATCTTCTAGTATTTCAATCGTTGCTACTGCATGTCGAAAATGTGGAATTACGATGCTACCTCCTACGATCAGTGCCACATTCAGTGCGTCTACAATTTCTGCTTTTGTAGAGCCTGTTTTGGCACATTGCTCGAGGTGATAATCGATACAGTCATTACAACGCAATACTGCCGACGCTGTCAACCCCAAAAGTTCTTTTGTTTTGGATGACAGAGCCCCGTCTTTATACGTATTGGTATCCAGGTTAAAAAAGCGTTTAATCCCAAGATGATCGAGATCCATCACCTTTTTATTCATCATTGCACGATATTTTCTAAATTCCTTAAGATTATTTGTAGTTGTTGTCATTTTCTGTTTGATTTACTCTACATATTAATTCATTAAACACGGCTAATTTAAGCATTTCGACATTTGTTTCGCAGGGGCAGATTATATAAACATAAACTCGCAGCTATGGGCGATAGTATGGCCCAGGGGTTTAAAAATGGAGGGATATACCGAACCGACCTCAGCTTTCCGGCTTTGCTTGCACGTTCTATGGGATTATACTCCGATTTTCACATGCCATCTTTTTCGGCCCAGACTGGAATTCCAATTAATATTGAGATGCTTGTTCGCGGGCTGGCCGAAAAATATGGTGACAAAATTACGGCAGCAAACTCAGTTTCAGCCGCAAGGGAATTATACCGCACCCTCAGCCGGATTAAATCGTACTGGGAAGGTCATTTAAAATCATTGCAGGCAGAACAGCCAACTCCCTTTCACAACCAGTCAATATGGGGACTCTCCATCAGTGATACCATGCTGATGACCGAGAAATATTGCCGTGAGCAAATCATCAACTTCAAACCGAGATATTCGGTATTCAATGTGCTTCCGGATAATGCCATGTACACCACGGCGCGCCTTGTTCTAAACCCTGCTTTTAATCCAGCATTGGAAAACAATACCATGGCAGACAATATCGGGCTGTTAAGCGATGATGGCGGAATTGAAAACCTGATTGTTTGTATTGGCCATAACAATATCGTGGGGGCTGTGACCCGGCTGTCCATCATCATGTCGGAAGAGAGCGATCTGAATACATATTTCGAAAACAGAAAATGTACAGTATTTCGCCCTGAACATTTTAAATTTGAACTTCGGGCGCTTTATCATCGCATTTCTAAATTGAATACGAAACATGTTTATGTACCTACCATCCCTTATATAACCATACCTCCTGCCATAAGGGGAGTAAATGAAGACAGAGAAAGTGCCGGTTCCGGTTATTTCGACTATTACACACGCTTTTGGGTATGGGATGAAGATTTTGACCCCGATAAGCATCCACACCTTACAAAAGATCAGGCAATTTTTCTGGATCTGGTAGTTGACCAGTATAATGAAATTATCCGCAGACTGGCGTATGAATTTGATTTCTGTGTAGTGCCAGTCCATAAATATGTAGCAGCTGCAGCGAGAAGGCGACTGGGAAATAAAATAATACAGCCATACCCGGCTGAATTTCTGAAGGCTCTTAAAAATAATCCAAACACTGGATACATGGTGAATAATCGGGGCTGGCCAAAAATTTCAACTGATTATTTAAGGCTGGATGAAAAGACAGGGCTAATCGATCGCGGTGGTATATTTAGTCTTGATGGGCTTCACCCCACTACCATTGGTTACGGATTAATTGCCAATATGTATCGAAATTGCATGTTGAAACGGGGTGTACAATTTGCATATCCTTTTGACTGGGATTTCGTTATTGAGAATGAAACCCTGGTTACCAGTCCGCCGCCACTATTAAATAATTTACGTTTACTTCTTCGATTTCTGGCGATGGATGGACAGGAACGTGTTACATTTCTCGGAAAAAGTTTACTTGAACTTATACTTGAGTCATTTTCTTCGCGTCCGGAAGTTTGACATTCAGGTATCGCTGTCGTTCTTTTTATTAGCAGAAACCGAGCGTATTCTCTCCGCTAGTTCAAGCCCGTTTTTTATACAGTCAGGAACTGAAATTCCATGCCGGAAATTACCAGCCAGGAACAAACCGGACTGCATAGTTTCAATTTTCCTGATTGTATCGAGTACTTCGTCATAACCAATATGATAGGCTGGTATGGATTTAGGCCAATACACATGATCTGTGAATACCGGTTCACCTGTAACCCCAATAAGTTCATCTAACTCTTCAAGCACGATATCCAAAATCTCTTCACTTTGTAATGTCGCGATCTCCGGTTGCCTGCCACCTCCGATAAACACAGTTAACAAGTGATAGCCATCAGGTGCCCTGCCAGGGAATAGCGTTGAAGAAAAAAGAGCCCCCAGGATGCTCCGCTTTTCTTTTTCCGGTGCCAAAAAACCGAACCCATCCAGCGGGTGAAGTACCTGTTCTTTCAAAAAGCCAAGATGCATAACCGATAGAGGGGGATAGTGGACATCCGTCATTTTTTTAAAGTCAGTTTCCGAAACCGGGAATAGCGACTGCTTCATCATATAGAGAGGTGAATTAATCACAACACCCGAAAATGGACCGAATGTATTTTTTTTTGATGCCAGAAACCACTCGCCGTTTTCACGGGCAGCTTTTAAAATTTCCGTATTATAGTAAACCTTGTTTAAGCGGGAGGCCATTTTATCAGGAAGCTGTTGAAGGCCATTCTCAAATGAAACCAACTCCCTGGAAATACGTCCCTCATTTTTTCGCTGCCGCATCCCTAATAAACTACCGATAATGAGTGAGCCGTATTGATTTTCGAGCCTGTGCATTGCTGGTAAAGTGTGCCTCAATGACAAATTTTCCGGGTTGTTTGCATAAATGCCGGCTACGAAGGGGTTGATAGCATAATCCAGCATTTCGGCCCCAAGCCTTCGTTCTGCGAACTCTGCAATGGTTTGATCCGGGTTATTACTTCTTTTGATAAACGGTTCTTTTAAAACCCTCATTTTGCCCCGCCAGCTAAACAACTCGGTGCCAATTGCTGAACTGGGTGACACAGGCAACGGCTGCAATACCCCATCTCTCACAATATACCGTTTCGATGCGGCTGGATTAGCAATCAGTTTATTAACGTGTAATCCAAGCTCAATCAGTAAATCAGCAATCACCCGGTCTTTCAGAAGAATGGTGTTTGGCCCGTATTCCGTAAGCCAATCTCCCTGTCTTACTGTTTTGACAGAACCTCCTGGTTCATTTTTTTTCTCAAAAAGTTCGCAGGATACTCCATTTTTTTGAAGGCTATACGCCACGGTTAAACCGGTTATTCCCGACCCGATAATTGCTACTTTATTGTTCTGCAACATATTCGACTAAAATCACACTGTCTGAATTCAAATTTTATTTAGAATTGGTCTAAATAAAATTTGAATACATTTTCAGCACTTCGTAACTTAGAATTGTTCTAAATAAACTACTAACACATTTTTTAAGATATCATGAATCTCTCCTTCGGCAAAACTTACTTTTTAATTTTTGCACTTCTTTTAACTGTACCCGGAATCCTTCATGCTCAATCGGATACTCAGGCAAAAAGTGATACAACCGACGTTGTAAATAAAATATATCTCGACCGGATTATGGTGGTGGGGGCACCAGTTTGGGTATCACAAGTTCCCGGCGCAGCCAGCTACATCAACACCGAACAGCTCCAGAAACAGGGGTACACAGATATTAATCGTGTACTTCGAAGTGTTAGTGGCGTTAATCTCCAGGAAGAAGACGGCTACGGCCTCAGGCCGAATATCGGACTTAGGGGCGCCGGGGTTGAACGCAGTACAAAAGTTAATATAATGGAAGATGGCATTCTCGCTGCTCCCGCCCCCTATTCGGCTCCTGCAGCATACTATTTCCCAAATATTTCAAGAATGAATTCGGTTGAAGTAAGAAAGGGTTCTTCACAAATAAAATATGGCCCTAATACAACCGGGGGTGCCATCAACCTGATTTCCACACCCATACCGGCAGAATTATCAGGACGGGCAGAATTGAGTATTGGTGAACGAAATTCAAACAAGCTTTATGCTCATTTCGGAAATACCCATAAGAATTTCGGTTATTTAATTGAAGGTCTCCATCTCGGGGATAACGGATTTAAACAGCTTGATAACGGTGGTGATACAGGATTTTCCATACGGGATATCCAGGCGAAATTTATGGTTAGAACCAGCCCGGATGCAAATATTTTTCAACGCCTGGATTTTACATTTGGCTATAATGACCAGGTATCAGATGAAACCTACGTGGGATTAACCAGGGACGATTTTCAGCTAACACCTTTCCGAAGATATGCCGGTTCACAAGCTGACCAAATAAATACTGAACATTTGCAATTAATGGCTCGCCACTTTGTTCTCTTTTCAGAAAATTTTGACCTTACATCTACAATTTATCGGAAGAATTTTTCCAGGGACTGGTATAAACTTCAATCGGTAAATGGCAAAGGTCTTGCCGGAGTACTTCAAAATCCTTCCCAGAATACAGAGGCACTCGAGGTTTTAAGGGGTAGTGACAGTGAGGATGATGCGCTGATGGTGCGTGCTAATGCACGTACTTATTATTCCCAGGGAATTGAATCCATTTTGGGAATAAATTTCCGGACCGGCAATTTGAGAAATCAGGTTGAATTCGGAGTCCGGCTGCACCAGGACCAGGAAGACCGTTTCCAGTTTGAAGATGGTTACCGTATGCAAAATGGAACAATGATTCTCACAACACCGGGCACACCCGGAACCCAGGCCAACAGAATCGGTGAAGCTACCGCTCTCTCCATTTTCCTGCAGGATAAAATCAAATCTGAAAACTGGACATTTACACCCGGTATCCGATTTGAAAATATCTGGTTCACTGACAGAAATTTCGGCAGCCAGGATCTTGAAAGAAGCGGAACCAATCTAATCCCTAATGAATACACTATCACAGAGTTTATGCCCGGTTTTGGATTAACCTACCTGGCATCAGACAATTTCACACTCATAAGCGGAATTCACCGCGGTTTCTCACCGCCAAATCCCGGTTCTACAAGCGATACCAAATCGGAACAAAGTATTAATTATGAACTGGGATTCAGGTTTGCAAACAATCTTTTCCAGACAGAATTAATTGGGTTTTTCAATAATTACAGCAACCTGCTTGGATCTGACCTTGCGGCCGGCGGCGGCGGCGGTACAACGGCACAGTTTAACGCAGGAAAAGTTCATGTTTCCGGTATAGAGTTCACCACAAATATGGATATATCCGAACTTGCCCGTCTCAGTAAAATAAGCATCCCTTTTTCTATAAATTACACTTTTACTAATGCCATATTTCAAACCGGCTTCCAGAGTAGTTTTGGGCCCTGGGGTTCTGTTTCAAAAGGAGACCAAATCCCCTTTATACCCCGGCATCAGCTTAATACAGCTCTCGGATTTGGATTGGGAGATTTCTCCACTCATATCAATTCCGTTTTCTCTCCTGTCATGAGAACCATTGCAGGCAGCGGATCTCCTGATCCAAATTTCAGCACAGACCGGTATTTTCTGCTTGATGTGAGCGCTGATTACACTTTTACCTCTTACCTGAATGTATTTGTGAACATCCGGAATATTCTTGATCACACATACATTGTCTCTGATCGTCCATCCGGCGTAAGGCCCGGCCTGCCGAGAACGCTTATGGGCGGTTTCAGGTTTACGATATAACATATTTTCCCATTATTAAGAGCCATGATTGAGAAATTGTGGCTCTTTTTTTATGATCGCTCTCCGAAGCCGATTTTTCATTTTTGATACAAAGTAGTTACCTTCAGAAGCAAAAGTTGTTGAAGTTTATGATTATCTCTGTTCTTGGTTGCGGATGGCTTGGTTTTCCACTCGCTCAACGTCTCGTTAAAAATAATTATTCGGTAAAAGGTTCTACCACAACAAAAAAGAAACTGCAATTACTTCGCCAAAATGGTATTGAACCATACTTTTTAAAACTTCCTGAATCACTTGCCAACAAGTCGGTTGAATCATTCTGGGAAACTGATATTCTTTTTTTAAATATCCCCCCCGGACGTGCCCATCAGGATAAACTGAACGAGTATCCGATTATCATTAAACAGGTTATTGATAAATGCAAATCAAGCGTTGGTTGTTGGATTATCTTTGCAAGTTCCACTTCGGTTTACAGTGAAACCGGCGGAATCACATTCGAAGAGGATGCCAAAAAAGGGACAGCATCCCGCCCGTCTGGTGAAGCTATCTTGGAGGCGGAAAGCCACATTATTCAATCCGGGCTGGATTATACCATTCTACGATTCGGCGGCCTTTATGGCTATGGAAGGCATCCTATTCATTACCTGAGTGGTAAAAAAAATCTGTCCGATCCGCTCAAGCCAGTTAATCTGGTTCATCAAACCGATTCCCTGAACATTGCGATGGAAATCATCCGGCAAAAGAAAAGAAACCAAATTTATAATGTTGTTTCCGACGGACATCCTCCCAGAAGTACTTTCTATAAATCTGCAGCAGAATACTTCAATCTTCCCGGACCGGAATTCCAGAAAAACGTCAACAAAGATTACAGGATCGTCTGCAATAAAAAATTAAAACAAGATCTTCTCTACTCCTTTTCATACCCAAACCCAATGGATTTTACTCCTTAGTTCTGTAATCACAAACTAATAAACGATTACCCGAAAACTATGACCGGATATCGTATACCAAATTTATCCACAGACATCATTTCCCCTCTCATTTTTTTACCCATAATTGTAATTGGAACACTCCCAATTTTCAAGGTAGCGGAGGTAAATTGGCCTATCAAAAATCCACTACATAAATATCATCAGCAATCGAGAAACCAATGGTAGTGGTTTGTTCTTCCACTTTGATTTTGATTGGCCCGTTGAAAGGCTCTTTTGAAATCACCTCAACTTTTACACCCGGAATCAAACCCTGTTTTTCCAGGTATCTGAGAAGTTCCGGGGATTGATTTTTCACCCTTTTGATAATAAGTGGTATTCCTTCTTCAACCTTTGAAAGTTTGATTGATCGGATTGAAGGCATTTTCCCATCTTTTGTTGGAATAGGATCTCCGTGGGGGTCAACCGTGGGATGATTAAGCATCTCCGCGATCTTGTCTTCAAATTGTTCAGAAATGTGATGTTCGAGCTTTTCCGCTTCCTCATGCACTTCATCCCAGGAGTATCCGAGCATCTCTTTCAGGTATAACTCCAGCAGCCGGTGATGCCTGATCATCTCCAGCGCAATTTTTTTACCGGATTCAGTTAAACTTGTACCGTAGTAGGATTCATAATTCACAAGCCCCATTTCTGAGAGCCGTTTTAGCATATTGGTTACGGAAGCATTGGCTACCTCCATTTTTTTAGCCAGTTGTGATGTAGATACCCCGCTACCTTCTCCCTTCTCTCCCTGCAGCTTATAGATGGCTTTTAAATAGTCTTCAACAGACTGGCTACGCGACATATAATTTTCAGGTTTAATAATAGTTTTAAGATTCAATCAGCATTATCATCGTCCGCCCTGCCTTTAGCGCTGCTGAATATATTCATCAAAAGTCTGGTTCAGAAAAGCATTACTGCCTACAAAATTGAGAAGGTTCGAAAAGGTTCCCTCTTCAATATAACCTGGTTGTATTCCTAAAATTTCACCGCTTTTATTCAAAAAATAGGTAGTTGGAATATTTCGGTTGTTAAGAGCCCTTGCAAATTCAGCTTCAGTCATTTCCGCACCCATGTACTTTACTTTATTATCCGATTCCACATTTATTTTTACCCAGATAAAATAATCGGAAATGGCATCAAGTACATTCTGGTCGGTATACACATCAGAGTGCATTCTTTGGCAATATGGGCACCATGCAGCATATACGTCAACCAGGATTTTTTTATCCTGTTGAGGCGCCATTCTTAACGCCTGCTCCAAAGAAACCGGCTGAACTGTACTATTCTGTGCAAAAAGGACCTGCACATTACAGATGAATGGCAATAGTGCCCCAAGAGTGATTAAAAGAATTTTTTTCATAACATGAAAATAACGAACCCTGACGAAAATATTATCTCTTTTTTATGACAATCATGGTGAGGTCATCATGCTGAAGTGTTTGCTTGCTGAACCTTGCCAGGTCGTTTTCGAGTTTGTTCACCAATTCATTCGAAGGTAAATTGTGGTATTTTTTAATAAGCTCATGAAGCCTTTGGTCTCCATACACTTTATTGGTTTTGCTGATTGCTTCCACTACACCATCCGTGAAAAAAATGAGCATATCATCCTTATTGAAGGGTACACGCTGTTCACCAATATATTTTTTAAAAACATCTTCTTCTGCCATGCCGATAGCCAGCCCTTCCGGTTTAAACTCATGAAGTGTTTTGGTTTTGCTTTTATAGAATAGCAGCGGATTATGCCCCGCTCTTGAAAACAGAAAAGTATTGTCCGGAACGTTCACAACACCGAAAATGAGTGAAATAAATGTGCCCTTATTGGCATTTTGCCGAAAGATTTTATTTGTTTTCGTGAGAACATCTATGGTAGAAGTGTAGTCATTACAAAGGGAATGCAGCACACCTTTAATGAAGGTCATATAAAAAGCTGCCTGAATTCCTTTTCCGCTCACATCGCCGATGGTTACCGCCAGACGGCCGTCACGGAGGGAAATCAAATCATAATAATCACCACCGGTTTCATAGGCTGGTTTACAAATAGCGGCAATATCAAGCCCGGGAATATCCGGAGTTTTAACCGGTAAAAATGATTCCTGCACTTTCCTGGCTATTTGCAGTTCCTGTTTCATCCTGTCTTCCCGGGCAAGTTCCATGACGTATTCAGGAACAAAATCAGGCAATTCCCTAACCTGCTTACCGCGATAAATATTATAACCGCCTATAATGTACCCAACTATGACAAGCCCCATAAAGATAAAAAATGTAAGTGCATCTGGTGATGCATCCACGAGCCAGCCGGGTGCCGTACTTACGCTGGTTATAAAAATGATGAGTGATATGAGGGTAGTCAGAAAATCTTCCCGGTAATAAATCCAGCCCAAGGCCAGTCCCACTACGGAAGCAGATAGTAACTCCGCTGCAAAATCTCCTATTCCAAAAGGGAACGGGTACATCATGCCAAACAGAATTGCGGGTGTTGCCACCAGGATGACCGGATTTTTTGTAGATGCACGAACCTGCCCCATCAGAATTAGAAAAAAGACCTGGGCAAGCAGAAGGTATAGAACAAGATTACCAACCAACTCGGCAATGAATGGTAAATAAGTGGTGTTGGCATTAAATACATTTCCGTCGAGACTAACATATGAACCCGGTATTACAAAAAGCGTAATCATCCAAAACACCAGCAAGATGAACCCATATGAAATGCCCCGAACAAAATTGATTCCTATAGGAATATTGAAAAACTGCCCTACCCTGAGCAGGTCAACCGTTCTGATCTTATCTTTCCAATACTGGCGGGTAATGGAATCGGATATGGCTGTAACCGCGAAATAACCAACAGAAACAACCCCTGCAAAAAAACCAATTGTGATCAAAAGGGTGAGAATAAACGAAAAATTAAAACTGCCAAATCCGTTTATGTGATTGTAGGCCTGACCAAGAATGATAAGAAATGGGACCAGCAAACCTGCCAGCACTGCAACAAGTGTAGCCGCCTGGATGTCGATCAGGCGCATCCTGAACCGGATAAAAAGTAAAACGATGATCCATAGTACAGCAAACAATATGATCACACCTCTTACATTCGATATGATCTGCGAGAAACTTGCTCCCGTTACCTGATTATTCGGGAAGGAGTACTCCATCTTGAGCAGTGCACCTGTTGGCAATACCGCAACAGAAACCTCCGTTACCTGTGTGGAAAAATCACCTTTGTGCTCAAATACAACTCTTGCTGCTTCCCCGGTTTCCAGAGGATAGAGGTCTGTTGATTTAACTTCAAAATGATGGGCCGGCCAGGCAGATTTTTCCAGGTGGAAAGTAGCCATCCGCCGGGCTGCATCGCGGCCCAGATATTGTATACGACGCTGGGAAAATGCGAGGCTATCAGCTACTGGATCTGAGACACCCGGAAACTGAAATGCCAGCAGATTGTGTGCTTCAGAATCTTCAGGATCAATAAAATGGAAAGATTCAACCTGGTATGCGCGTGCCAGTGCATCCTGGTTTAAACGCCTGACCGGCAAAATATTTTGATTATTCTGAAGTGCGATAAACTTACCTTCTTCAGACAGACGGACCTGGATGATATTACTGGGGAGTTCAAAAAAACCGCTGAATGTTTCCTCGCCAGGCTGATCCACACGGAACCTGTTCTCCCAATAAAATACCGGATATAAAGCACGGTGCAGTGGATTTCCGTAAAATTCAGGAAAAGAACCGTTTTTTTGTAGTGAATCCAGCAGTGTACTGTTAGCTCTGAATGTAGTTACAGGCCCATCAGAATAAGAAAAGCCCATTTCCCCGGTAATTTCAGAGGCGGTTTGTGCAGATGCAGCTTTCCCATAGCTGTGGTCAGCATAAGAAAGCGGGTGATAGCCGGAATAGAGCCAAAAGAACATCAGCAAGGAAACAGCTCCTGCTACCAGTATAATTAGGTCTTGTTTTGCTGTATCGCTACCGGGAATCAAAAAATGGACTTTTTCGGTTAAAGATTCATAACATGTACAGAATTCTAAGTTACAGCGAAAATCAGAAAAATATGTTTCATTTTATCTTTTTCAATCCTTTTTTCGAAATATTATGTGTTTGATTGTATTTGCCTATAACGTTCTACCGGGTCACCCATTTATTCTCGCAGGAAACCGCGATGAGTTTTATATCAGGCCAACGAAACCTGCACACAGGTGGAAAACTGATCCGATACTTATTGCAGGGAAAGATCTCATAGCAGGCGGTACGTGGATGGGAATATCAGAAACGGGCCGGTTTGCGGCACTTACAAATTACCGAGCTATTAATGAAATCAAAGAAAATGCACCAAGCAGGGGCGCTATTGTAAAAGACTTCCTTCTGTCTGAAAAACCTGTTGAAAGATTCCTTGAAAATTTATTACGTGACGCAGGCAAATATAACGGTTTCAACCTGTTGGCCGGAACTTTATCAGATCTTTATTATCTGACCAACAAACGGGAGGAGATCGTGAAGCTGAAACCCGGTTATTACTCAATCAGCAATGCGTATCTTGAAACATCATGGCCCAAGACCGACAAAGCTTTGACCAGGTTTAAATCCGTGCTTGAACAAGACGGGCTAAACGAAACCGATCTGTTCGAACTGCTCCTTGACCGTGAACAATACCCACCGGAATTGCTACCCAAGACCGGCCTCCCCGAAGAATTGGAGAAAGCCGTTTCATCCATTTTCATTCAGACAGAGAATTACGGTACACGTTGCTCCACGATAGTAAGTACAGACAGCCATTCAAAAATCTCACTGGTTGAACGGATCTACACCCCCGGCACCACAAAGATAGAAAACGAAGCAAGGTTTTCCATCTGACAATTTAAAACATGGTATGTTTATTCGATGATATGCAAGAGTTCACCCCGTATCTATACTTCACCATCGTGAAACGCACTGAGCCCGTATAAACATACCATGTTCTTCCGACTCCAATCCCGAAAACCCAAACTTGGTATTTCAAAGAACCTTTGCCCTGGGTATCCCTCTGTTAGCGCCGTATGGCACAATAGAAGGTGCAAGCGTACGCAGGTCCTTGAAGCACTCTATCAATAACAGATTGGGAAAAGGGGGTTATTGATGAAATATTTCACTTTTCTCCCATTAAATTTATGGTTGGAAAAAAATTTTAATTTTTTCCACGATGGTATCCTGCTCCTGTTTTGTTAGAAAAGGGTGCATTGGCAAACTAAGTACCTCCCGTGACGCTTTTTCGGACTCCGGGAAATCTCCGTATGAATAACCCAGGTGCTGGAAAACAGGCTGTTCATGGAAGCAGGCTGGGTAGTAGACACCGGTTGGAATACCTTCGTTTTGCAAATGCAGGGAAAGCTGATCACGCAAATGTTCTTCAACGCGTATTGTGTATTGGGCAAAAACGTGGGTATTCCCTTCGGTAATTTCCGGTGTTTTACAAATATCACCCAATAACCGGTTATACCGTTCACCGGTTGATGAACGTAGTTCTGTTTCTTCTTTAAAGTGAGGCCATTTTGCAAGTATAACCGCCGCCTGCAACGTATCAAACCGGCCATTTGTGCCCACATGTGTGTGATGATGCCTTTTCAGGCCGCCATGTGTACGGATCGCACGCATCACTTCAGCAAGGTGATCATCATCGGTGAAAAGCGCACCGCCGTCGCCATAACATCCCAGCGGTTTGGCCGGGAAAAATGAAGTACTTCCGATAAGAGTGGCGCCGCAGCTTTTCATCCCAAATCTTTCGGCACCGAAACTCTGCGCCGCATCTTCAATTACGGGAATACCATATTTCTCCGCGATTTTATTGATGACTTCAAGTTTTGGCATCTGTCCAAACAAACTTACTGGGATTATTGCTTTGGTTTTTCCCGAGACAGCTTTTTCAATTCCGTTAGCATCCATGTTAAAGCTTCCGGGTTCAATATCTGTAAACACCGGCTGTGCCCCAACAAGGCTGATAACTTCAGCAGAACTGATCCATGAAAAGGGTACGGTAATCACCTCATCACCGGGCCCAATCCCGAGAGCCCTAAGTGCGATTTCAAGGCTGTGAGTTCCGCTGCTTAACGTAATACAATGCTTTACCCCGACGAATTCTGCAAGAATCCCTTCAAGCTCAAAAATTTCGGGCCCCATAATATAACGCCCGTGCTCCAGAACCGCCTGCATCCGGGCATCAATTTCCTCTTTATAACGGATATATTGTGTTTTTAAATCGATGAATTGCATTTCTTGCTTTCTTTTTAGTTCAATGACCTGCCAGCGTGGCCCGCTCCTTTCGGGCCTCATGCCAGGGTCCGGGGTCAAGGTTCAGGGTCCAAGGTTCAAGGTTCAAGGACCTCCAAGCGTGCGAAGCACCTTGCAGCGTCCGGGTTCAGGGTTCAACAGTTCAACAGTTCAACAGTTCAACATCGTAAATTGTCACAAGCTGGACACTCCATCATGTATCCAGCATCCAACATCCAGCATCCCATCACATACTCTTTTTGAATTCTTCATAGGTTTTCACACCTTTGGCCAGGCTATCCGGCAAAGATTCTTCTTCATCCAGGTCGATGCATCTCAGGAGATTGTCCGCAAGCTGGTACCTGAAACCCGATTCGGGGCAACTCATCACACCGTTCACATCAGGGTTTTTTAACGGGTGTCCATGACGGCTCATCCACCCCTTTTGTCTGCCGGGATTGCCGAGGATCAATGCATAATCGGGCACGTTTTTGGTCACTACGGAACCAGCGGCAATAAATGCATATCTGCCGATAGTGATACCACATACGATTGTTGCGTTCGCCCCTACTGTAGCTCCCCGCCGGAAACGGGTTTTTTCATAAAGGGAGTGACGGTTAACCTGGCTGCGGGGGTTTGTTACGTTTGTCAGTACACAGGATGGGCCTAAAAATACCTCATCTTCAAGTTCACAACCTGTATAAATGGAGACGTTATTCTGAACTTTTACCCGGCTGCCGATCTTAACGTTATTTGCCACAAATACATTTTGGCCAAAGACACAATCCTCCCCAATATCGGCATGTTTTGAAATGTGGCAAAAGTGCCAGATTTTGGTACCTCTGCCAATGGATACCGGTTCGTCAACATATGCTGATTCGTGAATTTTTACATTTTCCATCGGTTTTATTGAATAAAATATTCTCTAAAAATAAGATTGCCCTGTAACCCTGTTAAACCAGGCTCATAAAGGCCTGTCAATATTATGAATTTATTGCATCAAATGCCGGGCACTCCCCCCTTTTTTAAGGCCGGGGGCTCCCCCTCTGGAGTAGATAGCTTGTTAGAAATAAAAGTGGTAACCTCACTCAGGAATAACAGTAAATAAATATAAAAACTGTCAACCTAAATCAGGAAAAGACCGGGGCCGGGGACTCCCCCTTTCCTAAAGGGGGCCGGGGGGATTTCTGGATGATTGTCTTTAAGCCTACCACAAAGTGATCCCTAGGGAAAACTCATTTTCCGCAGATCTGTAGTTGGCGCAGGGCACAAACCTGCTTCGAATATCGAATAACCGAAGACGGTCTATGACCCCCTCGTTTAAGTCCGGGGCTTTAACTGGATTATCACTCGGGGGGCACTTATTGCCTCTCCTGTCCCGGGGCGACGTTCGCTTGCATTCGCTGCGCTCACTTTGCCCCGGGCTCTGTGATGTCGCCCCTTCAGGGCTGGAAACAACAACGAATATTGAATACTGAAAGCCGAATATCGAACGGGGGGTGAACTGAAATCAATACAATTGCCGTCTGCTTTAGCTGACGGAAGGAGGAGGTGACAAAAAACTTCGTGCACCTTTGTGTCTGCACACCGAAGTGCTTCTGCACACAGGTGTGTTATCGTACCTTCTCCCATTGGGAGCCCTTTCGGGGGTGGCAAAAAAAAGGTAAGATTTTTTCGAATTACTCATCTTTCACCGGTTGCAGTGGGCAGAAGCACCGGGAGCACAAGCAAGATTCTTGCGCCATCGTTGATCCAGCATCCAGCATCCAGCATCCGATCTGAATAGTTCGATATTCAGTATTCAATATTCGGTGTTCAATATTTCCATATCCCGCTCCAACTCTGCCAGGAGCTCATTCCATTCGCACTCTGGCAGGTTTGCGCTTAGTTTGTGCCGGGATAGAGGATCTTTTTTATTGAGGGGTGCAGCGTAGCCTGAGGGTTTTTCGTGAGTTTCATGTTTCTCAGGTTATATACCAGTTCGATGGAAGATCTGGCATCTTCAATTCCGAAACCTCTGCCGGCGAGAGTTTCTTCGTAAACACGAAAATGTAAATCCCTGAATCCTTTGCTGAACTCCACCTCTTCATCATCAACTTCAATGCTTCGATAGGTAGACATTCCCTGATTCTTAAAACTTTCAGGAAGGTCTTCTTTCTCCAAAGAAAGGAACCACTCCACATCCGCATGTTGCAATTCGAGAAATCCGCCCATTCTGTTTGGTTCGCGTATAAAAAGTTCATTCCGGTCGGGCCTGCCAAATAACCACATCAGTAAATCAAAAAAATGAACCCCAATATTGGTACCGATTCCGCCAGACTTTTGCACATCACCTTTCCAGGAATAGTGATACCACAAACCCCGGGAAGTGATATAGGTTAACCTAATTTTTTTTCTTGATTCGCTTGAACTGCTGTCAAGCTTTTTTTTAAGCCCGAGAATGGTTTCATGCACCCTGAGCTGCAAAATATTCCATACTCTTTTGCCAAATTCTTCTTCAAGCTCTTTCAAAACATCAAGATTCCATGGATTCAATACGAGAGGTTTTTCACAGATAGCATCTGCCCCTACACGAAGTGCCATACGAATGTGGGCATCATGAAGATGGTTCGGAGAACAAACAGAAAGATAATGAATGGATTCTCCGTTATTCATGCGATGAATTTTTTCGAGATGCCTGTCGAATCGTTCAGGTTCTGTAAAAAAACTCGCCTCCGGAAAATAACTATCGATAATGCCTACCGAATCGTGCGGATCGAGTGCAGCTACAACCCGGTTACCTGTATCTTTGATGGCTTGCAGGTGTCTTGGTGCGATATATCCCGCAATCCCTGTAATGGCAAAGTTTTTCATAAACTGCCCCTTTTTTTTTAGTTCACTATCCCAACAGAGTCTTAATAAATATGTTGGGTACTTACCACTTATTTGGTGGATTTGGATGAAGTTGGATTTGAGTGATGTGGAGTTTTGAGTTTTGAGTTTTGAGTTAAAATATCAACGGGCCGGGACTTTCGCTACCGCTACAGCCCCAGGTCATCAAAGAATTTTCAACAGTTCCATGCTAAAGGTATCCCTGCGGGATAGTTCAACAGCCTCAAACCTGAAACCCGGACGCTTCCCGCATAGCGATCCCTTTGGGAAAGGTGCTTCGCACGC
>RECI01000153.1 GCA_007694095.1 Balneolaceae bacterium
ATTCAATATTCGGTGTTCGATATTCAATATTCAATATTCCCCCAACTCGCTCAAACTCTTGGAGGTGCTATCGCACGCTTCAAGGTTTTCGCTTCGCGGGATAAATTAGGAACACTTTTCACTTTTGCCTTTTCACTTTTCACTCACCCCACATCCGCTCAAACTCTTGGAGGTGCTGCGCACGCTTCAAGGTTTTCGCTTCGCGGGAAAAATTAGGAGCGCTTTTCACTTTTCACTTTTGCCTTTTCACTCACTCCAAAAAAACTAAGTTTAATTTTTAGACAGAGTCGAGTATATTCCTTCGCATGTTATGTTGGAGAATGTTTTGAAAAATGATGGTACCCCGGGCTCACCGATAATTTATGGATAACCGTATTCTTGCTGAAAATCTTGCTGAATTGTACCGTGAGGCGGCTGTCCGGTATGAATCACTGCCCGCTTTTGCAACCAGAAATAAGGAACTGGAGTGGCATCCCGTATCTTTCAGGGAACTTTATGAACGCGGCCTCGATCTGGCCACCGGACTTATCCAGCTCGGGGTAAAGGCCCGTGAACATATCGGCCTATTTGGTGACAACCGTTTTGAATGGATTCTCGCTGATTACGGCACCCAGCTTTGCGGCGCCGTGGATGTGCCCCGGGGACGCGACATCACCGAAGATGAGATGATCTATATCATCAATCACGCCCAGATTAAAGTGGCATTTGTAGAAACCCGCGTGCTGCTGAGGCAGGTTCAGAAACTAAAAAAAGAACTCCCCAAACTGAAAGAGATTATCCTGCTTGATCCCAATGCCGAAGCGCCAAAAGGGGTTCACCGTCTTGACGATATCATCGCAACCGGGGCTAAATTACGTGCAAAAGGGGACAAGCGCGCCGATGAGCGGATGAAGAACATCAAACCCGACGACCTTTTTACCCTTATCTACACCTCCGGCACCACTGGCAAGCCAAAAGGGGTGATGCTGACCCACGCCAACATGATGTCGCAGGTAAAAGTGATTCCAATCTCGCTTACCTGCACCGACAGGGTATTATCCATCCTTCCGATCTGGCACATTTTCGAGCGGGTATTCGAAGTATTTACCATCTCCTGCGGGGTATGCACCTACTACTCCAACATACGCAACCTGGCCGATGACCTCCGCAATGTGGAACCAACCTTTATGGGTTCCGCTCCGCGGCTGTGGGAAAACCTGCATCAGCGAATTTTAAAACGGGTGAGCGAAGCGCACCCGATGCGCCGCCTCCTTTTTCACACGGCCTATTTTTTAAGCCGGCAATATAAAAACTCACTATTTTTCCTTTTTGGCCGTGAATTAAGGCTGAAACCGGCATCGGTTATTAAGCGGGTGGTGTTGTCTCCGCTTCATTTATTACGATGGATCATTGTAACCCCATTTTACGGGTTTTTTAACGTGGCCGTACTCGAGCCGGTACGCCTCAGCGCGGGCGGATCCCTGAAAGCCACTATCTCCGGTGGCGGGGCGCTGCCGGTGGAGATCGACCGGTTTTTTAACTACGTGGGGATCCCCGTGCTGGAAGGGTACGGGATGACGGAAACATCCCCCGTTATCGCGGTTCGGCTTGAAGACCATATCGTAATCGGAACGGTGGGCCCTGCACTTGCACATACCGAGATCCGGATTATGAACCTGGAAAGTGGTGAGGTGATCTATCCCAACGCGAATCAGCCCCACGAGGGACGCGGACAGCGCGGCGAAATATGGATCAAAGGTCCCCAGGTGATGAAAGGGTATTTCCGGGAACCCGAAAAAACCAGTGAAACCATCCGCAATGGCTGGCTCAATACCGGCGATCTCGGGATGATCACCTTCAACAACTGCCTCAAAATCCTGGGGCGGTCCAAAGCCACCATCGTACTTCTGAGCGGCGAAAACCTGGAGCCGGCCCCCATCGAAATGAGGCTGACACAAAGCACGTATATTGAACACTGCATGGTGGTGGGGCAGGATAAAAAATATATCGGTGCCCTCATTGTGCCAAGCCTGGAAGGTTTTCGCGGCGATGGCACGAAAGCTAAAAGTTTAGAGGAACTGGTTGAAATACCTGATGTGAAAAAAGTGATTCAGAACGAGATCAAAAAAATGATTTCCATATCGAACGGATATAAGCGGTTCGAGCTGATTCAGGACTTCCGGCTTGTTGGTGAAGATTTTAAGGTAGGTGAAGAACTCACCAACCTGTACAAAATGAAAAGGCATGTGATAACCGATAAATATGCCCGCCTCATTGAAGAGATGTACCCTGCGGATAACGCTAAGGGGGGAAAGGTATGACAGAGAAATGTTGCGGTTGGCAAATTCCAAATTTCAAGCACCAAATTTCAAGCACCAAATTTCAAGCACCAAATTCCAAGCACCAAATTCCAAGCACCAAGCATCCAGTATCCAGTATCCAGTATCCAGCATCCAGCATCCAGCATCCAGTATCCAGCACCAAGCATCCAGCATCAAACGCCATGCGTAACAACACCTGTTATTAATACATAAACGAAACGATGGAATTTACAACACAGCTTTTATACCCGATTGACCAGGTGCTGCTCGCCGTGATGATTTTTTCCATCATGTTCGGGATGGGTGCCAGTCTCACTATTGACGATTTTAAAACCGTTGTCCGGTATCCCCGCGGGATTTTGATCGGGTTTTTGTCCCAGTTCGGCCTGATGCCGTTTTTTGCCTACAGCCTCGCCATCTTTTTTGAACTGCCCCCCGCTTATGCCATTTCCATTATTCTGATCGGCTGCCTGCCCGGGGGAACCACTTCCAACATGTTCGCCTATTTTGCCAGGGGATCGGTGGCACTCAGCATTGCCATGACCACTGCGTCAACCATTCTTGCCCTCCTGATGATGCCGATATTGCTGGAGTTTTATACGGAAGAATTTACCCGGCAGATCAGCGAGGAGATGATGCTGGCCGGGACGGGAACCGAATTTGTGATCCCTACGAGCAATATTATCATGTCGCTTGTACTTGTTCTGGTGCCAGTTGCGATGGGGATGTTTTTGCGATACAAATCGCCGTTATGGGCCAAAACCGCCGAAGATACAGCCGGTTTTATGGGAATTATTGTGATTATATACCTCATCGGTACTGCGTTCGCCCGCCACTCAGGACTGATGCTTCAAACCCCTGTCGAAATCTATCTCTCTGCCATAAGTGTAGGCCTTCTCGGTTTCCTGTTCGGATACTGGATGTCGAGGCTGTTCCGGTTATCCCCGATTTTCCAAAGGGCAATATCCCTGGAGACAGGAATCCAGAACGGGCCAATTGCGTTTGCGATAATCCTGCTCAGTTTTGCCGAGCCAATCCAAAGCCAGATGTTATGGCTGGCAATTCTTTACTCAACATTTATCGTGATGACATCCTCATTCATCACCCTATACTACCGAAGGGTGGGTAAATTCGATTTCGAAGTCTACAAAAACACCACGATCCACAACCGCCTGTTCGGAGACAGCTACGTCACCCATTATCCCGGAGGATACCTGCCCAAACGGATCTCCAAAGACCCCAGCCAGGGCTCCATCCCCGCCCAAAAACGCCCCTAATTCAGCGAAAACCTGCCAGAGTGCACCGGCGCAGTTGGCCGGGGCTCCTGGCAGAGTTGAAGCGGGTTGGGGTGTGAGTGAAAAGTGAAAAGGCAAAAGTGAAAAGTACTCCTAATTTATCCCGCGAAGCGAAAAGCTGGAGCGATAGCGACAGTCCCGACATGCTTGGCGGGATGAAAACCTTGAAGTCGAAAATGCCGATCCCCCGGTACGTGCGCAGCACCTCCAAGCGTTTGAGCGGATTTGGGAAAATATAGATAGAATGCCGAACACCGAATACAGAATACTGCCCCGTGAGGGATCCCTGTGGGAAATATCGAACTATCCAGATCAAAGATCGCATATCGCAAATCTGAGATCGCATGTCAAACAGAAGACCGAAGACCGGCCATGGCAACCTTAAAAAACCCCACCCCCAACTTCGTGCCATTGTGCCTTCGCGGCCACCCTCGCCTCGTCAGGATCAGCGCAATAGATTCAAAATCCGAAATCTGTAATTTTGAATTTTGAATCTGCAATTTTGAATTTAAAAATGTGGATAACGTTCTAAACCACGAATTTTTCTGTCATTTTTTTCGGATGAAATAAACAAAGGAAACTTATATAATTCGCACAAATTATCAAGAGTAAAAAAATTAATAATTAATAAAACTTAATTTATTTACAGCTACTTGAGACCCGGCGGGGGGAGAAACTGGGCTCTGAAAGAAAAATAAATTATCCGGGCCGATGCTGTTTAAATGAGAAAAAATCAGGTCTAAAAGGGCAGTAACAAAGAGAAATTCATCAGGAAAATAAAAGCCCTGGTTGCAGACCCTGTTAAGAAAAGGAAATTTGCTGCAGTTTTTTTACAGAAAAAATGGATTATAAAATATTGATATATAATAAAATATAAGTGTCACACTGGTAAGAAAATTATTTAGTTTTATTTTTTTTGTAACATTTTCCGTTTTCGTGCATCCTCTATTACCAGCCGGATATATCTTTATGTATAAAAAAGGGTACAGCCGGCTGTTATGAACGATTTGAAAGCGGTTTTTAACAAAATTTGACAAAAATTTTGACATATTCCCGCAATTTCTTAATGTTCGTAACAAAATTTTACATGATAACATAAAAAAGTTTGAATTGTTAAAATTTTTTAATATTATTATCTATAAGACAAGTTGGCTTGGTGAGGGTCTGTACAGGTTTGAATGTTGATAACGACAGCCGGTTTATCCGGTTCCCGTAAAAACATCTCATGCCGCGCTGCTCTGAGTCTGCCGGCTATGAAATCTTAACTAAACTTCTTTAACTTTAATCCTTAATAGGGATTTTTTTAAACACTAATTAAACACAAGGTAAACAACAATGGGTCAACAACAATTATTACTCGTAATTCTCGTAACCATCATCGTGGGTATCGCGACTGTGGTTGCTATTAATATTTTCGGAACGGCTGCCGATCAGGCAAACCGGGATGCAGTTAGGCAGGATTTGATGGCTGCTTCTGTTCAAGCCCAGGCAATTTGGGCACGACCAACATTAATGAATGGAGCAAATAGAAATTTCAATGGTGCAAATATTGATGAAGGATGGATTTTAGAAAGATTAAATATTCCATCATCAACATATATTTCTGGATCAGGTGCAAATCTTTTAGAAAATGAAAATGGTGATTATTTTGTAACAGTAGTTGGTGATGAAGAAATCACTATAACAGGCACTCCAAGTAGTGGACCGCCAAATATTGTAGCAAGAGTTTGGCGAGATGCAACAACTCAAAATTGGAGAGTTGAAATAGATGGACTTGCAGATGATGATAGTGATTAAAATAACTATTTGAAATTTTTAAAAAGGGCATTCCAAAATGCCCTTTTTTATTACCGTTAAGTAAGTAATCATTGTTAGGAAGAATAAATCATTTAACTACTTTCGGTATTTGTTAAAAAATATTTTTATTATGAAAAACAAGAATAGTTTTTAAACAAATATGGGCCAACAACAAATATTATTGGTGATATTAATCACAATTGTTATTGGTATTACAACAATAGTGGCATTAAATGTACTAAATCAGAGGACACAACAATCAAATCGTGATGCTGTAAGACAAGATTTAGCTGCTGCTGCATCATATGTTCAAGCCTTGTGGGAGAGACCAAATCTTATGGGTGGAGCAAATAGACGCTTTACAAACCTTCAAGAAGAAATTATTCTTCAATATTTGAACATTCCTGCAACAGATTATACTCCAGGTGATAATGAAGCTAAAAATGATAATGGCACTTATAGTGTAGTTATTGTGGATGATGCTGAATTGATTATTATCGGGGTACCAGATTCAGGACCACCCAATATTAGTATACGCATATTTAGAGATGACAATACTGGTAGATGGTTGATGTCCTATTTAGATAATGATGAAGACGATTAATTATTCAGGTCAATCAGCAAGATAACTATACACCTTTCTATTATTAATTATCTTCACATTACTATTATGAATTGCTGTATTCCTTTCAGTTTTATTTATTAATATATAGTATGTAGAGAATAAATGGCTCAATATCTGAATGCTGATACCTTTCACCAATTACATGTTGATGTGCTATCAATTGAACATTATCCGGGATTTTATTCTCCTGCCACGCATCTTCATCTAAATACATATCTAACAGGTATTGAAGAGTATAAAGCCTGTATTCAATATACTGGCGCCGGGTTAATCTGTTTGAGAAAAAAATTCTCCACCTATAATTAATATAACCAACATGATGGAATTCATGGGAGTGTGAATATATTTTTAACAATGGAGCCATTAAATTTATCACAGTCCCATCATCATATTCAAGCTCGGTAGTTAAATACTTTGCGTTTAATGCTGGTGAAGCAAACATATTCCATCTCTGATCTAATTTCAGTGCATAACCAAATTTTTTCATCGTTTGACTAAGATTGAACCGATGGGAATACCCGTCAATATTCCACAAAATCACGTAACCAATCAGCAGGGAAATAACGAGCTCACCGAATATTGGAAAAGGTTTATAAGATACTATAGTACTCATATTTCTCTTTATAACCTGTTTTAAAAAAACTTGTGAAGCCTGATATCCATTTCGCAGAGCGGTTCTTTTTTTTACCCGGGCAAATAGCCACTCCCAAACTTCTCTCGGTATAAAAACCAACAACCCTGCAATACTCACCAGCGGGAAAAGCCCCACATCCATTGTCAGGCCAATTGTAAGCTGCAAACCCGTAAAAAGCACAATCCCCACCATTCTAAAAAAGACAAAGAACACAGGAATAAATAACAACAACGGACCAAGCAGTTCAAGCCAAAGTGTAAAATGTGTGAGAAACACAAGTAATTCATAATGCGGATATATCAGAAAGGCGAGTGGTTCAACGTAATCAAAACGGCTAAATGTAATATAGAGATGCGTGCCGTCTAACCAGGATGAGTGATAGGCTTTGTAAAGGCCCGTCATGATGTATACTAAACAAAATTGTGCATACAGCCCTATTCCGGCTGCCGAAAGAATATATTTAGATTCACGAGAAGAGTAATTTCTTTTAAATGCATCTATTGAAAAGCATCTGCCCAATGGCAAAAAGATGCCCCAAAATAACATCAGAATATATAAATCATCACCTGCATGTTTTGTGAGTGGATCTCTGATAATCATCGATACATAAAACAGCCATGCAAAAAAAGTAACAACCCTTGTTTTGAAACCAAATATTAACATGAGGCTTATCAAACCGGCTATTCCAAAGAAAAGATATGAAAACCACTCACTGCCAGAGATCAACATCACCTGAAAATGATACATTTGTTCGAAATTGCTCAAATCGACCATATATCTTGGCAATATTCCCGAATCCGAATAAAAAGCAGGGGTTAGTTTTATTCGGTTTATTACATCCAATAAAAGGTAGATACCAAGCAATATTCTGAACAGCGCGAGCGAGCGTTCATCAAGAGAAAAAATTTCTGTGACCTTTACAATGTGTTTATCCATCACCCCCATTCATACTTTATTTTCGATAACCCGTAACCTATTCATATTAATGAATATCGAACATCTGGTTTTGAAAATCGAACATTTTTTTCTGGAATAGTAAGATTTTGATCATAGTTTTTTGATTATTGGTTAGGGAGTGGAAAAGTAATCCCGAAGTCGCCAATTCGGGTAGATTGCGCTCCGCGGGTATCACCCGAAGTCCGGAATTGGAAAAGCATCAACTCACATCCGGCCGACGATTGTCCCAAGGGGATCACTTTGTGGCTTTTTTCGTCTGCCGGGTCGTAAGACGACTTTCCAGTGAATTAGACAACCGGGATTTGCGCCTTGAAATTCGACAGACGGGAGTTACACCTTGAATTTGACAGACGAGGATTACACCTGAAATTCGACAGACGAGAAAAGCACTCGTCAGTCGAGGGACCGAAGACCGAAGGCGGCAGTCATTTAAAAACATCACCTACATCTTTATGCCATTGTGGCCACCATCTAATATCGAAAACCTTACTCTCTCTGGCGGGCAAAAAGAAATGCTGCACCATACCGGAACCTGATGCCCGCCGGGTTCACAATTGCAGCTCTGTCATGCCGAGCGAAGTCGAGGCATCTCGCTGCGCGGGTGAAAAGATGTTCACTACGTGGGAATCGCTACGCTCGGAGCGCTTGCGCGGGGAAAAGATGAATCATATCACAGGTATCTCTTGAAAACATATGAGGCTGTGATTACAGTTTTTCCGGAACAGATACTGATTTCTTTACATCAGGAGAGTTTTTTCCATAAAACTGAAGCTGCAATATGCGCGCTGCCCTTAACCGTTCCTGCGGTGACATTCTTAGATTTTGCTGAATATCCCATTCATCAGCTTCCTGATGATTTTTTGCTATATGTACGTTCAAATTTCTGGGCATTGGCTTACGATTTTAAAATAAAAATATACATATTTAAGCTAAGAATGAGAAATCCTGCCATCGTTGAGGATGATCAACCAAGCGTACTTATCGCTACGCGGGTGAAAAGATGAGCGCTGCGCGGGTGAAAAGATGAGCGCTTCGCGGGTATCACCCCGAAGTCCGGAATTGGAAAAGCCTGCAATATACACCGGATAATCAGTAAATCAGTGCTTCGGTTTCCCGGGTTGCCTTCATATATGTAGCATATTTTTTCTAATATGGATTATAAAGAGGAAGGAAAACACATAAAATTTAAGAACATTCCGTGCTTCCGTGGCATTTTTTCACAGCCTCAGGAAAGGAAGGGATATTTAGAGCCTCAATCACACATTATTAATCGAACACAG
>RECI01000235.1 GCA_007694095.1 Balneolaceae bacterium
AATTCAAAGTGAACTTCCATTGATTTACAAGAGACTCACATGATTAAATTTTGAGTATATGTAAAACTTAGAACGTTAGATTCGGAATCACATGCAAATCCTTTTAATTCAGTTTTTTAAATTTTTTTTGTGATATCACCATCTGTTTTCACCACCCCAGTAGGGAATCCAATGGGAAAAGGCGTGAAGTCATTACGTTTCAAAAAAGAGCGATGGGATGAAAAGATGGGCTCACATAGCCAAAACCCTTGTGCTGCTTTGAGCCTTAGTGCCTTTGTGGCAACATAATAGCAAGTTTTTTTGAATTACAAATCTGTAACCGGCAGCCCCTAATTTTATTCGGTAAAAAGATAGAAAACAAGCATTTTTGCTGGTTTTTCATAGGGGTTTTTGGGCACATGGGGCAATCTGCCATCAAAGAAGAGCGTATCTCCTTCCTCGAGTTTTATGATTTCACCGTCAATTTCGTAGTCACATTTTCCGGAAATGATATATTTCATTTCGAATGCATCCGTCTCCACAGTATTTCTCGAGCAGCCCGGTTCAAGGGTAAGCAACACTACTTCCAGGCCTATAGTTTTCAGATCTTTTGTTAAAATTAATTCATAGTGAAAACCATTCACATCATCTTCTTTTTCTATGGTTTCATATTCAGAAGGTTTAATGACAGCGTATTTAAAAAAGCCATTTGGCATTACACTGTTAAAAAAAGACCCCGGATCTACTTCTAGTGACCTGATGATTGCGAGTAGTACCGGTAATGAAGGTATGGTCCTTCCATTTTCAATTCTCGACATCAAACCATTGCTCACTTCAGCCCTTCTTGCGATTTCACTCGCATAAAGATTCTTTTCTTTTCTTATTTCCCGGATTTTTTTCCCTATCCCAGTGATGTATGATTGCATAATGAATTACTTAAAATGAAATAGTTTATCATACTATATTATACAATGTTTTTATCATTTGGGCTCAAATTTTTATTCAAAAACCGTGAAATGATGATCCGCTTCCATCGCCAGAACGGTTTCTGTCATAAGTGTAATAAGTGCTTCAATATCTTTGATTGACACTGTTTCGACCGGTGAATGCATATATCGCAGAGGCAGTGAAATCAATGCACTGGGAATTCCGGTCTGTTGATAGAAAATACTGTCGGTATCCGTTCCGGTTCTGATGCTCGTGGCTTCGTGCTGAATTTCGATTTTATGTTTTTCAGCAGTTTCCTCGATCAGCCGCACTACCGCCACATGGTTAGCCCCTCCGTGTTGTATCGCCGGCCCTTTTCCCAGGTTTACTGTTCCGTGTTCCTTGTTATCTATTCCCGGGGTATCTGTGGCATGGGTAACATCAGTAACGATTGCCGCGTCCGGCATATACCGGTAACTCATCATCCTTGCACCAAAACCGCCAACTTCTTCCTGGACGGAATTTAAAGCCAGTACATTCACCCGAAGTTCACTCCTTCTTTTTTTCAGGTTTTTCAAAACCTGTGCTAAGATAAAACTGCCAATTCGGTTATCGAGGGCACGGCCGGTTATCAGCTCATCATTTAAATAATCGATTTCATCGGTAAAAATAACAGGATCGCCAACCTGCACCATCTCCAGTGCTTCTTCTTTTGAAGATACTCCGATATCCACAAAAATATCTTTCCAGGCCGGCTGTTTCCCCCCGCCATTTTTAGTTTCCTGAAGGTGAATTGCAGTATTTCCTGTTACACCTGTTACCCTCCCACGCTTATTTAAAATGTAGACCTTTTTTGCCCGTGCAATGGTAGAATCACTACCACCTATACGGTTTAACGTTATAAAACCGTTATCTGAAATGTGTTGAACCACCATTCCTATTTCATCTGCGTGAGCTTCAATCATGATGGCGGGCAATACACTATTCACATCAATCCTGGCAAGCGCCGAACCATAGGCATCGGATTCTACCTTGTCAGCGTATGCTGAAACATAATTTTTCCAGACTTTTTGTCCCTGTGCTTCGTAACCAGTAGGACTGGGTGTAATGATCAAATTTTCTAAAAATTCCTGTGTTTCTTTGTCGAACATGGCTCAATTTTTCAATAATTTTTTTTGAATATAAGAATCTAGGAGAGCAATTTGCCGAAAACATGAATCTATCTCCTAATTTACTTGTGATTTCTCTTTACCTTACACAAAAATCAGCTGCCTGCTATGAATAAACCAGCATTTCATCCATCACGATTTTTTCACTGGACAGAGATAAATGTCCGTTTCCGGGATATTGATGCACTTAATCACGTAAATAATGCAGTATTCAACACCTATTTTGAAGAGGCAAGAGTACGGTTTATTCATGATATACCCGGTTTCATGAAATCAATGGACGAGGGTCATTCGTTTGTCCTTGTTCGCATTGAAGTGGATTATATCAGGCCCATATTCCTCACTGAAACAGTACTTATAGGCAGTTCCATTGAAGAATACGGGAATACAAGCATAAAGGGCTTCCAGGCAATTTATTCCAAAGAAACCAAAGAGTTGAAAGCGATGGCCAGAACTACGGGGGTTTGGTTCAACCTTGCTTCACAGCGGCCGGCCAAACTGCCGGAAATCCGAAACCGGGATCAATACCTGTACAAAAATGAAATAAATGGATAAGAGCAGGCAATACAAAATATTTAGTGACCCGGTACACGGTTTTATCACTATACCCAAAGGCATCATTCTTAAATTGATTGACCATCCCTTTATGCAGAGGTTGCGAAGAATACGCCAGCTTGGACTCGGCTACCTGGTTTTTCCCGCAGCCGAACATTCACGTTTTTCACATGCAATCGGAGCCCTTGAGCTTGGGCAGCGGGTTCTCAAGAACCTTCGGGAAAAAGACACCACGATCAGTGATGCAGAAGTAACCGGTACCCTTATCGCCATTCTTCTTCACGATGTGGGCCATGGACCTCTTTCCCACACACTCGAACATACCCTTATCGAAGATTTCAATCATGAAATGATGAGCCTCAAAATTATGGAGCTGCTCAACAGAGAATTCGATGGTGAACTGGCCACTGCCATTGATATATTCAAGGATCTGTATCCAAAGAAATTTCTGCATCAGCTAATTTCATCACAACTTGATATGGACCGGCTCGATTACCTGAAAAGGGACAGTTTTTTTACCGGTGTTTCCGAGGGGTCTGTTGGTATTAACAGGATTCTGAAAACCATGCGGGTGTTTAACGGGAATGTAGTAATTGAAAAAAAAGGCATCTATGCTATTGAAAACTACATTTTGTCCCGAAGGCTTATGTATATGCAGGTATACCTGCACAAAACTGTACTAAGTGCTGATACGTTGGTTCGAAAAATTTTCAAAAGGGTAAAATTTTTATTGGAATCGGGTATAACAGTAAACGTACCTTCAAAATCGATGGATTATTTTTTATCCAGAAAACCATCGTCAAAAAAAAATATATCGGGTAAAATGATAGAACACTACATGGCGCTTGATGACCATGATGTATTTATTTGCCTGAAGTACTGGAGTAAAAACAAAGACAAAATTCTGGCAGACCTCTCAACACGTTTTCTGAACAGGTCGCTGTTCAGTACATCGTTTTTTGACAGAAAGCAGCGGGATTCAATGCTGGATGATGTACATGGAAAAACAAAAGATTTCCTCAAAAATAACGATTTCCCATACGATGACACCTCCGTTCAGTTTTATTACGATGCTGATGAAAGCTACAGTGAAGCATATAAATACGAAAATGAGAGCATCTGGATACTTGACGAAGGTAATAAAGCCATTGAGTTCTCCAAAGCCGCAGATACCAGGCACATCATTGCACTAACCAAGCCGGTCGTTAAACCCTACATTGTTCATCTTAAGGATATATCTGTATAAACAAAGGTTTGCCATGTCCCTGGCTCCCTGGAGCTTAATTCGTGACACTTTATTTCATATATTCCCTAACCCGGATAAACCAGAATTTCCAAAACGTAAATTAAATAACTCATTATGAATATCTTAGTTACCGGAGGCGCAGGATTTATTGGCTCCGCTCTTGTTCGATATCTCATTAATTATACAGAATATAATGTAATTAATATAGACAAATTAACCTATGCCGGCCACCTTGAATCCCTTGAGAGTATTTCATCATCCGGAAACTACCATTTCGAAAAAGTGGACATTTGTGATGCCACTGAAATCAGGCGGATTTTATCAGGTTACCGGCCTGATGCCGTGATGCATCTCGCTGCAGAGTCTCATGTAGATCGGTCCATAGATGGTTCCGCTGAATTCATCCGTACAAATATCAATGGAACCCACACGCTGCTGGAAGAGTGCCGAACCTATGTGCAGCAGGCCGGGAATTTTCATCAATCTTCCTTTCGGTTTCTTCATGTTTCTACTGATGAAGTTTATGGCTCTCTGGGCAGCGAAGGATTTTTTACTGAAGAAACTCCCTACGATCCGCGATCTCCCTATTCGGCGAGTAAAGCCTCTTCCGATCATCTTGCAAGGGCATGGTTTCATACATATGGATTTCCCGTTATCATCACCAATTGCTCAAACAATTACGGCCCATACCAGTTTCCGGAAAAGTTGATCCCTGTTGTGATTATAAAAGCTTTGCAGGGAAAAAGCATCCCGGTTTATGGAACTGGCGAAAATGTACGCGATTGGCTATTTGTTGATGATCATGTAAAAGCCCTCTTTACGGTAATAAAAAAAGGAACCCTTGGTGAGACCTATAATATCGGCGGCCACAACGAAAAACGGAACATTGACGTGGTTCGAACCATTTGTGATACCCTCAATGAAGTTTTTCCAAAAGAAAATGGCGGCGATTATAAAGATCAAATCACATTTGTGGCTGATCGTCCGGGCCATGATTTCCGTTATGCCATTGATGCTTCCAAAATTGAACGCGAACTTGGGTGGAAACCCAAAGAAACCTTTGAAACAGGAATACGGAAAACCGTTCAATGGTACATAGAAAACATTGATTGGTGTGAAGCTGTAACCAAAAATAATTATAATCTGGAACGGCTTGGAATTGGGTAACAGATTGTGACACCTGGAAAGACTTATCATCAGTAGTTTAAAATTCAAATTTTATCATATATCATTTTACAGGATGAAAGGAATAATATTAGCAGGCGGGGCGGGAACACGGTTGCATCCGAATACCCTTGTGGTAAGCAAGCAGCTTCTTCCAGTTTATGACAAACCAATGATCTATTACCCGTTAACAACTCTCATGTTATCGGGAATAAAAGAAATCCTGGTTATCTCCACCCCGGAGGATCTGCCACGATTCAATGACCTTTTAGGAAACGGATCACAGTGGGGAATAGAATTGAGCTATGCCGTGCAGCCTAAACCCGAAGGGCTTGCACAGGCGTTTATTATCGGGGAGGCTTTTATCGGAAAAGATCCCGTGGCATTGATACTTGGCGATAACATTTTTTATGGGCAGGGGCTTTCCCAAAAACTGCAATCGGTGGCTAACCGAAAAACCGGTGCAACTATTTTCGGTTACAACGTTTTAGATCCCGAACGATATGGTGTAGTTGAATTTGACAAGGATGGGAATGTACTCAGCATTGAAGAAAAGCCATCAAAACCGAAGTCGAATTATGCTGTGGTGGGATTGTATTATTATGATAATCAGGTGGTGAGCAGGGCAAAAGCTTTGAAACCTTCAAAACGGGGTGAATTAGAAATCACGGATCTGAATCGTGTTTATCTTGATAACAATGAACTTTCTGTGGAATTGATGGGTCGCGGTACGGCTTGGCTTGATACCGGAACCCACGATTCAATGTTGCAGGCTTCAAATTTTGTTCAAACCGTTGAAAAAAGGCAGGGGCTAAAAATTGCAAGCCCGGAAGAAGTGAGCTGGCGGATGGGTTATATCGATTTGGCACAATTAGAAGAGCTTGCCAAGCCACTCATCAAAAGCGGTTATGGAGAATATCTGATCAGAATCCTGGAAACCGAAAAATCATAAGCACCCATATCGAATACCTTTGATGGCGCATGCATCCTGCTTGTGACCCCTCCACTTCATTTCGCGATGGCGCAAGCATCCTGCTTGTGCCCCCTCCACTTCAGCCCTCTTGGTGACTTTGCGCCTTCGTGGCAAATTATTCGGGTCAGAGTAATAAAGACGGGTTATTCCAAATCCCCACCTCTCATTTTGATATATCTTACAAACGACAGTGAATCATGATCTTCTCTCCAGGCTTCCTTCCATATTGTACCGATCTGATCGCGATATTCCGGGAAAAACGTGTCACCATCATACTCTTCCTTTACTTCGGTAATCACCAATTCATCAGCCATATCCAATGTTTGCCTGTATATCTCTCCTCCGCCAATGATAAAAACTTTATCATGATCACTGAGATATTGAAGTGCGGTATCGATCAAAGAAAATGTCGGGACATGACTATAGTTTTTTGAGCGGCTCAGAACCACATTTAATCTGCCGGGTAATGGTTTTTCATTCAGCTCTTCAAAAACTCCCCTCCCCATCAATAAAGGAGAACCCATTGTCGTTTTTTTAAAAAACTTAAGGTCTTCGCTATAATGCCATGGCAATGTACCGTCTTTTCCAATCACGAGATTTGGATCGTGTGCTGCTATAATAATCAGCCTCATACAGCAACAGGAAATTTGATACCGGGATGGGGATCGTAATTCAACAGTTCAAAGTCTTCATACGAAAGATCATCAATGGGTTTTTTTGCGATTCTCAATTCGGGTAATGCTTTCGGTTCACGTTTTAACTGCTCTTTTAACCCATCGATATGATCTTCATAAATATGTGCATCGACGATTGTGTGCGCAAAAGTTCCCGGCTGCAAACCAACTTCCTGGGCTATAGCCAGGGTAAGGGCAGAATAACATGCAAGATTGAATGGAATACCCAGTGCGATATCACCGGAACGCTGGGTAAGGTGGCAATGCAGTTTCCCTCCTGATACATTGAAAATGTACATGATGTGGCAAGGCGGCAATCCCATTTCACCCAACAACCCGGGATGCCATGCGGAGACTACAATACGCCTGCTCTCGGGATTGGTTTTCAGAAGGTGAATGGCATTTTGTACCTGGTCAAATTCATCGTATCCCCACTCCTTTTGTCCATTGCTGCCAATTGGTTTGTATTTTGTTCCATCCGAAGCTTTCGCCATTGGAAACCGGCGCCAAAGAACCGGGTAAATAGGTCCCACATAACCTTCTTCATCAGCCCAGGCATCCCATATGTGAATGTCATTATCATCACGCAGCCATTTTATGTGGTCTTCGCCCCGCAGATACCACAATAATTCCATGATAACCGACCTGAAAAATACTTTTTTTGTAGTGAGGAGTGGGTACCCTTTTGACAAGTCCACTTTATAGAATTCAGCAAAATTTGAAAGCGTTCGCACGCCTGTCCGGTTATTTTTCCATACTCCGTTATCTAATACATTCTGAACAAGATTTAAGTAAGCTTTCATATAGCTGAATCGGTTAAAATTTAGAGTACAACCCCGGTTAGCAGGAATACGGCAACCGAAAAATAAATGATTATTCCGGTTACGTCCACAAGTGTGGCAACAAAAGGTGCTGAGGTGACGGCGGGATCAAATCCAATTTTCGACATGATAAAAGGCAGCATGGAACCACTCATATTACCGAAGAGCACAACACCTACAAGACTTGTTCCAACGGTTAATGCCTGTAATCCCAAGGCCATTGATAATGGTTCGCCACGTAAAAACATCCAGAAACCTATCACAATGGTTCCCATCAGGCCAAGAATGGAACCAAGAAGTATACCGGATTGAAATTCCTTGCGGAAAACCCAGAACCAGTCTGATAATTTTATGTCGTCCGTTGATATAGCCCGTATGATTAGTGTTGCAGCCTGAGACCCTGAATTACCCCCGCTCGAGATAATCATGGGGATAAACAATGCCAAAATAGCAGCAGCCGCAAGTGTATCTTCGTATCCGGCCATTGCCGTTACTGTAAACATTTGCCCCAAAAAAAGCATAACAAGCCAGCCAACTCTTTTTTGTACCATTTCGGCCATGGTAGTTTCAGAGTAAACATTGTCGAGAGCACTCATACCGGCCATCAACTGCATATCTTCGGTAGTTTCTTCTTCGGCTACATCCAAAACGTCATCAACGGTTACTATTCCCACAAGAATACCACCGGAATCGACTACGGGGAGAGCTACCCGGTCATATTTACTGAGCATTCTGACAGCCTCTTCCTGGTCATCAAAAGCGCTGAGCACTTCAAACGTATTGTCCATGATGTCTGAAATTTTTGCATTCGGTTCTGCAAGGATTAACTGGTTTAATTTCAGGTCATCAATCAGTTTTTCATATTCATCCACAACATAAATCACATTCACCGTCTCCGCGGTTCGGCCAAATTTCCGAATGTGTTCAAAGCTTTTATCAACCGTCCAGTCTTGTTTTACCCGTACATAGTTTGTGGTCATCAAACGGCCTACACTCTCTTGGGGATATCCTAGTAAGCGCCGAACCAGCGCGATGTTCTCCCTGTCCATTGAGTTCAGTACTTTTTGTGTAAGGTGGCCCGGCAGTTCTTCCATGAGGGCCACTCTCTCGTCCGGCTCAAGATTGTTCATCACATCACTTAATTGCTGCTTACTGAATATCTCTAGCAGTTCCACTCCTTTCGCCGACCCCAAGTAAGAAAAAACATCTGCAGCTTTCGCTTTTTTTACGAGCCTGAAAATAACAACGGCAATTTCCGGCTCCAAATCTTCCAACAACTCGGCTATATCAAC
>RECI01000295.1 GCA_007694095.1 Balneolaceae bacterium
ATCCCGGCGTCTATTGCCGCTTTCATAATTGCAGGTATATCCAGTTCTCCAGTTCCAAGTACTACATTGTATTCTGGATTTGTGAGGCCGGTTAAATTCTTTTCAATTCCATGCTGCATGTCTTTTAAATGAAGAGACACAAATCTGTCGGGGTATCTCTTTAACAATTCAGCAGGATCGGCACCGCCAAAGTGAGCCCAAAATATGTCGAGCTGGAAAGAAACGTGCCTTGGATCGGTATTTTCAATGATGTATTCAAGCAAGGTTGAATCCCCGTGTTCACGCATTTCATAACCATGAAAATGATACTTGAATGTAAGTCCATGTTTACTGAGAAATCTGCCGGCAATATTGAAATCCTCAACAGCCTGACGGGCATTTTCATAATTGAAATTTCCCACATCATGAGGAATCCATGCAACCATTACAAATTTTGATCCAAGGGCTTTGGCCCTATCGGCAACTTCCCGGGGATTGTTTACAAGCTGATCATACCCTGCACCTGTTGACGGAATCGAAATTCCCCGTTGTTCAAACATAATACGGAATTCTTCCGGTGTGTACCCAACAGGAACACCCCCTTCAATTTCCGTAATACCCATTTCACGAATTTTATCGAGCGTTGCTTCAATGCCAATTTCCGGTGTAATATTTCGGAATGAGTACATTTGCACTCCTATTTCTCCGGTAAATAGCCCATTGTTGTTTTGGGCTGTGAGAATTGTAAGTACCGGAAGTGAAAACAAAATGATGAACAGCAATACCGCATATTTTTTCATAGACGTATGTAGTTTTATTGTCTTTTAAATTTAAAATCTGATCAAAAAAAGCAAAAAATTCAAAATCCAGGCACCAAATTTCAAATATTTTCCACCCAAAATTTAGGATTAGATGTTCCGAAAAAGTCAGATTAAAAATGGTACCAACAATTTGGAAATTGGAATTTGTATTTTGCCCCGAAGGGATCACTTTGTGGGATATTCCGGTTTAGGTTTTTGATGCCTGAAAAATCCCTGTTGCAAACCTGATTTATCTCACAAATTAAAGTTCTTCAGTTAATTTACTGAAATCTGAGAATAGAAAAGATATAAAAGAGTAGCCAGATGACAGAAATGGCTTGACGTGATATTTACGTTTCAGCAATCATCTACTTAACTGTTTCAGTGAAAAGTTGCTAAAAAACCAACGATGTCATCAATTGAAAAAGAAGAAGAGTATTGCCGCAATAACAATAAAGTTGATGATGCTCAGGGGCAGCAATCGTGACCATCCCAGTTTCATAACCTGGTTAAATTTAAATCTTGGGATGGTCCATCTCACCCAAATGAAGAGGAATACGAAGAAAACTGTTTTGGCTGTGAATACACTAACATCAAGGATCCCTTTAGCCAGGGGTGATAATTCGGGAAGCCAGTAACCTGCAAAAGGGAGGTGATAGCTGCCGAAGAAAAATGTAACCATAAGCATAGAGTTGATAACAACATGCATATACTCTGCAAGGAAAAACATTCCGAATTTCATAGAACTGTATTCGGTATGAAAGCCTCCAACCAATTCCTGCTCGGCCTCTACAAGGTCGAATGGTGTCCGGTTACTTTCAGCAAATGCTGCAATAATAAAGATAATTGCGCCTACAGGGTTCAAAAACACAAACCACCAGTTTTCCTGGGCTACGGCAATATCCACCACGCTTAATGAGCCCACAAAAATTACAACAGATGCTACAGCCATTCCTAAAGGAAGTTCATAACTGATCATTTGTGCGGCTGCCCGGAGTCCGCCCAGAAGTGAATATTTGCTGTTTGATGCCCACCCAGCCAAGGTTACTCCATAGACGCCCAGTGAGGCCACAGCGAGCAGGTAGAGTACGCCGGCGTTAATATCTGTGGCATAAAGGCCGTCACCAAAAGGGATTACGGCTACCGTCATTAATGCTGTAATCACCGGAATAAGGGGAGCAGCTGTATGAAGAAATCGATTCCCTTCTGTTGGGGTTACATCTTCTTTTAATAATAACTTCACTACATCGGCAATTGGCTGAAAAAGTCCTAACGGCCCAACCCGGTTTGGACCCACACGGTTTTGTATAAATGCTGCAATTCGCCGCTCGGCATATACCGTTATAGCCGCAGAATTCAGGAGCATGAAGAGTGCGGTTCCGAGAACGATGTATGATGTAATGGTAACTTCTGCCATCCCCTAAATTGGTTATGTTTTATAAAATCTATTTTACGATTCACCGTGCCCAATTTACACACATTTTATGAATGTGTGTCATAAGCCTCCTGAAAGATTGATTTAAAGGAGACTTTTTCCAGGCCCGGATTATTTTATCCTACGTTTTCGTTTTTTCTTTTGTGTCAAGATGTAACCGGATTCCTGACTGCTCATCCATCAGGTGATAACTTACACCTTCAAAAGGTTCAAGTACCGATGCTATCTCATCCATAATTTCCCTGCCTTCATTCAATACAAGATCCAGGTCCTGAGCTCCGGCAGCTTGTGAAATAAAACTCCAAACAGGAACACAGTCGATTTTATTTTCCTCAGTTACCCAGTTATCAAAATTGGTGCCATATCGGTCTAACCTGCCTTCCGACATTTCCAAGTCAAGCCTTCGGTTGGTGTATTTGGTCTCCTTGGCCCGGATAGTTCGCTGTATCCGCCCGTCAACATTTACATAACTTGCTGCGTGTTCAGCAGCAGTAGTGATCGGGATAACAAGATCAGCTCGCTTGGTGGTGTCAGAGTGATTTGTGGCAAATGTGATTAAAAATTTACCATCGAGGTCACCGGGCGATAATACGCCTCTGTCTAACAGGTGATCACTAAGCAGGATGACAAGCGATGCTTTTTTCACTGCCTTTTTAATGGACTTTTGATCAAGTTCTGTAAATCCAAGTAGCCGGCATCCGTTGGTATTTGGTGCCTGATCATCAGTGATTAGAAACCCGTCACCGGTTCCTTCGATGATATGTGGAACAAAAACAGGCTGGTTCAAGCCAAGCAGATTGGAAAATCTTGCCAGTGAATAATTTTCTTCAACAGATGCATGAGCACTGCCAATTACCAAAATTTCTTTTTTATTTGCTTCCTCAACTTGTTCATTGAATGTGGCGATGGCGTTATTCCAGGAAGATAGAATTTGTTCACTGTCCAGTATTTGCAGGGGACGTGAAATCCGGTTTTCGTTGAACAGCCTGTAGGCTTCGCGGCCTTTATCAGGCATCCAGTGGCCGTTTACATCTTTGTTAAATCTTGGGGTAATACGAAGTACGAGATTGTCGCGGGTCCACAGATCAATGTTGCATCCTTTACCGTTGGTGATATCAATCCCGGGAGTTTGGTTCATCTCCCAAACACGTGCCTTGAACCGGAAATCGGCCGAGGTAAGCGCCCCAACGGGGCAGATATCCACCGTATTCAGCGAATATGGATCATCAAACTCAAGGCCAGGTGCAGTGGTTGGGTAGTTTTTGTCGCCCCTGCGGGTTATTGTAAGTTGATGTGTTTTACTGATTTCCTCAGTAAAACGGGTACATCGAGTACAGTTAATACACCGTTCAGCATCCAGAACCACACGCGGGCCCAATTGAATCCGTTTCGGCTTGTGTACTTTTTTCACCTCAAAACGGCTTCCTTCGGGGCCGTATTTATAGGTCTGAATCTGAAGGGGACATTCTCCGGCCTGGTCACAAATCGGGCAATCCAGCGGGTGATTAATGAGTATAAGCTCAAGGTTATCTTTCTGAGCACGCCGAACGAGTTCATCAGTTTCCTGGGTGTGGACAACCATGCCATCAGCAACATCAATATTACATGCGGTCTGAAGTTTGGGAAACCATCGGATTACTCTTTCTCCTTTTTCATCCAGCTGGTGTTCGCCCGATTCGCGGTCAATAATGTACTGGCCTACTTTGACCATACATTGACGGCAATTGGCGGGAATCGACATAGACGGATGGTAACAGAAAAATGGAACTTCCTTTCCAAGATCCTGGATAAACTGAAGGAGTTTGTACTGACCTTCATAAGTGTAAGATTTTCCGTCTATAATTACTTCGGGCATCGTTAATCTTTATGATTTATGAATTTTTTATTGACGATTTATTAATCAAAATGTGAATTATTCATTCATTTACGCTAAAGCGTAAACAGATTTTTTACACCGTGCCTCAAACTCATCACGGAAACGGTTTATTGTAAACCGAACCGGCCATGCAGCTGCATCTGCCAGAGCGCAGATTGTACGTCCTTCCATCTGTGTGGTAATGTCGAGAAGAAGATCCAAGTCTCTTACTTCGCCTTCGCCGTTTTTAATTTTCAGTAAAATCTTTTCAAGCCATCCGGTGCCTTCACGACATGGTGTACATTGGCCACACGATTCGTGATGGTAGAAGTGGGCAATCCGCCAGAGTACGTCAACCATATCGGTATCTTCGTCCATCACAACCATACCGGCTGTTCCCAGCATCGAGCCAACAGTACGCAGAGAATCACTGTCCATCGTGATGCCATCAAGCTGATCGGCACGTAATACCGGGGTTGATGAACCTCCTGGTATCACAGCTTTAAGTTTTTTCCCGTTTCTCATGCCGCCGGCAACATCATAAATCAGGTCAAGTACCGGTACACCCGTAGGCAGTTCATATACGCCGGGTTTATTTACATGCCCTGAAATACCGTATAATATGGGGCCGGGGTGATTTTCAGCACCTATGTTTTTAAACCATACCGCGCCACGATTGATGACAGCTGGCACATGGGCAAGTGTTTCGATATTGTTGATGGTAGTTGGCCTGCCCCAAAGCCCTTTTTGGGCGGGGAAGGGAGGTTTTACACGCGGATATCCACGCTTGCCTTCCAAAGATTCGAGCATGGAAGTTTCCTCACCGCAGATGTATGCGCCGGCCCCTGAGTGAACATAAAAATCTACACTAAAATCGGTTCCGAGAATATTCTTGCCAATGAATCCTTTCTCGTAAGAATCAGAAATGGCTTTTTCCATCATCTGGATGTATGCCCTGTATTCGCCACGGATATAGACGTAAATGGTCGTAATTTCCATAGCATAGGCAGCAATCAGCGCACCTTCAATAAATACATGCGGGTTGTATTCAAAAATTTTACGGTCTTTGAAAGTACCCGGTTCCGATTCATCGCCGTTACAGGCAAGGTATCTTGGCCCGCCGTCAACCGGTGGCATAAACGACCACTTCAGCCCGGCATTAAATCCTGCGCCACCGCGCCCGCGGATATTGGCTTCTTTTACTTCGTTAACAACACTCTTGGGGCCCGACCATTTATTTTTGTCTTTCAGAACCGATTCAAACGCTTTATAGCCTCCCTGTTTGATATATACATCAATTTTATTCAAATCCTTGATATCGGGGATCAGAACAGGCTCGTAATTTTTCCAGTCAACAGTGCTCATAATTTTTTAAATATTCTCGTGCTGGGGCATTCCGATTTTTTCGTACTGTGGTTTTTCACCATTTTTCAGAGAATCGACAAGCTTATCGACTTTTTCCTTTGTGAGATGATTCACGTACTGATCGTTGGTAACCTGGAGCATAGGCGCATATCCACATGCTCCAAGACATTCCACTTCGTTAAGGGTAAACATGCCGTCCTGTGTGGTTTCACCTTTTTTGATACCCAATTTTTCTTCGAGATAGTGTAAAATATCATAACCGCCGCATAACTGGCAACTCAGGCATGTACAAACGTCAAGTACGTGTTTCCCTTTTTCCTCTTTATAGTACTGCGTATAAAATTCTGCAACACCATGTACATGTGCCTGTGGCAGCCCAAGGGTTTCAGCTACCAGTTTTTGCACATCCGGGTTCACATGGCCAAACCGGTTTTGAGCCACCCAAAGAACCGGCAATGTTGCCGGCATTACCGCTGGGTAGCGGGATTTGATTTCTTCGATTTGTTTGAGGTCTTCCTTTGTAAATTCGTATGCCATAATGTTATTTGTCAGCTTCTCCAAGTACGGGGTCTATACCGCCGATGATTACCACTGTATCTGCCACCATTTCGCCATCAAGCATATTTTCCAGAACCTGAAGGTTTGTGAATGAAGGGGCATTAATTTTTAATCTCCACGGGTGACCGGTGCCATCACTTTGTATGTAATAACCAAGTTCACCTTTGGGAGATTCTATTGCATGATAGCATTCGGCGCCTTCGGGTGGACAAATGCCGGTATCTGTCATCATGAAATCATGAATCATGCCTTCCATGGAATAGTAAACTTCATCTTTTGAGGGGTAGGCCTGCTTAGCATTATCAGTTCTTACAGGACCTTTGGGCATTTTTTCAAGGCACTGCCTGATAATCCGGATACTTTCACTCATTTCTTCCATTCGAACATAATATCGGGCAAGATTGTCGCCCTCAAGCCGTGTTGGTATATCAAAATCAACCTCATTGTACCGGGCATAGGGAAACAGTTTCCGGATATCGACGCCAAACCCGCAGGCTCTGAGGACCGGGCCTGTAGCCCCGATAGCCAGTGCATCCTCGGTTTTCAAAACTCCAACAGCTTCATTTCGGTCGATAAAAATACGGTTCCGGTCGAGCAGTTTATGGTAATCTCTGAGTTCGTTTGGAAAAGTATCCACAAATTCTTTGATACTCGCCGTTGCTTCATCAGTAAGGTCGTTGGCAACACCACCGATCCGGGCGTGAGAGATCGTGAATCGGTGTCCTCCAATCCGGTCCATAATATCGTAAATTTTCTCCCGCTCTTTAAACGTCCAGATAAAGAAGGAGATGGCGCCTGCATCCATTACCATGGTTCCAAGCCATAATAGATGGGAAGAGATCCTCGCGAGTTCGCATCCGATCATCCGGATGTAATGGGCACGTTCCGGAACTGTGACTCCCGCAATTTTCTCCACAGCAGTGCAAAGTGCAACATTATTGCTGTACGGGGAAAGGTAATCCATGCGATCGGTATATGGCATGAACTCCTGGTACGTTTTGTTTTCCGCGATTTTTTCAACACCCCTGTGCAGGTATCCGATATCCAGTTTGGACTTTTCAATAGTTTCGCCATCCAACTGCAATACAAGCCTTAATACACCGTGCGTAGCAGGGTGTTGCGGGCCCATATTCAGGATCATCTTGGTAGTAAGCGGATCTCCATCGTCAAGCTCTTCAATGGTTGTGTGCTTGTCTTCGAGGCTCTGGTAAAGCTTTCTTTGATGCTCCTTAAAAAAAGTAGAATGTACTTTACTTTGGATGTCAGTTAGTTTCATAAAAAATGTTACTAATCGATGTTGGGTGTGGTTCCAGGCAGTTCAATTGAGCCGGGAATTCCAAGCAGTGGAAATTCTTTTCGCAACGGATAATACTCGAAATCCTCGGGTAAGAAAATTCTTCTAAGATCAGGATGATTATTGAATCGTATCCCAAACATATCAAAAACCTCCCGTTCGTTCCAGTTAGCCGCAGGCCACACATCATTTACAGATTCCAATTCCGGGTTTTCTTCTTCACACCTTACTTTCAGGAATATCCTGGTTCTGTCCCTTAAGGACAACAGGTTGTATACCACCTCAAATCTTTCTTCAGATGTATACCTGTCTATTCCAAAAATATCACTCAGATAAATGTAGTGAAGCTCATTTTTTAGATATGAGCAAATTTCTTTCAGTGAGCCGGCCTCAATCCGTATAAACGTATCACCGGATGACTGATACACCTCGATAATCTTATCAGTAAAATTTTCTGTAAGTCTGTCAACTGTTATTTGAAGTGGCTCAGTAAGTTTAAGGCTCATGGCATCAGGTATCCAGCAGAACGGAGTGTTCTGTTTTTATTTTGTCTTGAATTTTCATAAGAGCGTGTATGACAGCATCAGGTCTTGGGGGGCAGCCGGATATATATGCGTCAACCGGGAGAAAATTATCAGCTCCCTGTACCACTCCATAACACCTGTGCATGCCGCCTGTAGATGCACAGGCACCCATTGCAATGCACCATTTCGGATCTGGCATTTGATCCCAGATTCTGCGGATAGCATGCGACATTTTATAGGTACACCAGCCGGCAACGATCATAACGTCGGCCTGACGCGGGGAAAAACGCATCACCTCGGAGCCGAATCTCGCAACATCATATCTGGGTCCGGCGAAGGCCATCATTTCAATTGCACAGCAGGCAAGGCCCATTGGCATTGGCCATGCGGCATTAGCACGTGCCCAATTGACGAGTGTATCCATTTTGGTTGTTAAGTACCCTTGTCCAAGTGCGCTTTCTAAACCCATAATTATTTTGTTATAGCCTCATATTTCAATTTTTTCAAATCCCAGTCAAGAGTTCCCTTTTTAAGGGTATAGACCAGGCCAATAAAAAGTACTATGATAAATACAACCATGGCGATAAACGTTCCGGTACCATGATCCATAAACCGAACTGCCCATGGGTAAATAAATACAACTTCAATATCAAAAACGATGAATTCCATTGCTACCAGGTAGAAAGCAATAGAGTAGCGGTCTTTAGCCTGCCCTACCGGGTCCATTCCGCTTTCGTAAGGCTGAAGTTTATTGGTATTTGGGCGGTAAGGTCCGAGCAGCCTTGAAAGAGACATCAACACGATTGCAAGGAATATCGCCACTCCCAGTAGTACAAAAATCGGGTAATACTGTTCAATCATAAATAAGTTCAATTTTTCCGGCTGTAAATTACCGCCGGAGATATGGAATGTCAATGAAATTGAGGCAGGGAATATAGCAGTTATTCAGGGCAAAGTAGAACTGTTTTTTTGAAAAAGTG
>RECI01000283.1 GCA_007694095.1 Balneolaceae bacterium
TGCCCCATCTTTTATTAAGATGGGGCATTTTTAATTTTAAAGAGGCGGATTTTTTTTTTAACATCAACAGCACTTACCGGCTTTGGTACAAATTTTTTTATCTCTGTTTTCAGGCAGTTTTCTGTTATACGAATTTCACAACTCTAAAAAATAAGCGATGATGCAAAAGGGGTTCAAACTTATCCGGTTTTTAATTTTATATACACTGTTTTTCTGTTTATCAGCAGTTGTGTTTTTGCCCGCACATGCACAGTTCAGATCAGTCAAAACAGATGAATTGAACCTGATTTATTACAATTTCGGGCACGAATACCTGATCAACCACACTATCAGGAATTATACTAACGCGCTACGCTATCACAAGGAAAAATTCGGATATGAATTAACAGAACCGGTTACTGTGATCATGTCCGATTTCGGAGATTTTGCAAATGGTGGCGCGTCCGCAGTGCCAAACAACATTATTCTGATGGGAATCGCCCCGTTTCATTATGCGTATGAAACAAATCCGGCCAATGAACGCATTAACGTACTGATGAACCACGAACTGGTTCATATTATTGCTCAGGATAACGCTTCTTCAGCCGACCGTTTCTACCGTTCACTTTTTGCGGGAAAGGTATATCCGAACCGTCACGACCCCGTTTCCATGTTATTCAGTTATATGACATCACCGCGAATTTTTGCACCAAGATGGTATCACGAGGGGATTGCAGAATATATGACCACCTGGATGTCGGGCGGTATTGGACGCGTGATGGGTGCTTATGATGAGATGATGTTTCGGACAATGGTGCGCGACGATGCCCACATCTATGATGCCATTGGCCTGGAATCGGAAGGGACCACGGTGGATTTCCAGGTAGGTGCAAACTCATACATGTATGGAACCAGGTTTATGTCGTACCTGTCACTGCAATATGGCCCGCAATCCCTGCTCGAATGGACAAGCCGTACTCCGGGAACCAAACGTTTTTACGCCAACCAGTTCAGGAATGTTTATGGCAGGTCGCTTGACGAAGAATGGTCGAACTGGGTAGATTGGGAGAGGGATTGGCAGAGCCAGAACCTGGAACGGATCCGGAGAAACCCGGTAACCGAACGGGAAGTTCTTTCCCGAAGGCCATTGGGGGGTGTTTCAAGGGCAATTTATGACGAGCAGATTGATCGGATTTTTATGGCAGTGGATTACCCGGGAACTATATCCCATATTGCTGAAGTAAATCCGAACGATGGCAGTATGCGCAGAATAACTGATTTAAAAGGGGCAGCCCTTTATTTTGTGAGTTCGCTGGCCTATGATCCCGAAACATATACCATATTTTACACCAACGACAACAACCGGTGGCGCGATTTATATTCCGTGAATATCTACACCCGAGAGCCGCAGCGTCTTATGAAAGACGCCAGGATAGGTGACCTGGTTTTTGACCTGACAGACCGGTCACTCTGGGGAATCCGCCACCTTAACGGAATTGTATCCATTGTAAGGATACCATTTCCTTATACAGAATGGAACCGGATACATTCCATGCCCTATGGTGAAGACATATTTGATATCGATATTTCACCTGACGGTAAATGGATGAGTGCAGCTATCGGAGATGTAAGGGGGCATCAGCGGCTGGTAATGCTGAGTACCGACTCATTAAAAGCCGGAATTTTTGATCCAAAAGAAATATTTGACTTCGAAGTTAGTTCACCGGCCAGTTTTACATTTTCATCGGATGGTAAATTCCTGTTTGGTTCAACCTATTACAGCGGTGTGTCCAATATTGTAAGGTACGACATTGAACGTAATGAAATGAGGTGGCTTACAAATGTGGAGACAGGCTACTTTAAACCGATTCCGATAAACGAAGAAGAACTGATTGCGTTCGAATATACAGGAACCGGGTTTATTCCCGTAAAGATTGCCAACGAACCTGTTTCGAGGGTAAGTGCCATACAATTCCTGGGTCAGCAGGTGGTGGAAAATCATCCCGAAGTGATCGATTGGATGCTGCCGCCTCCCAATCCACAGAGTATTAATGTAGATGAACTGATTACAGAACGTTCGGATTATTCGCCCATTGGCAATTTACGCCTCAAATCAATTTATCCTGTGATACAGGGTTATAAAGATTATGCGGCAGGCGGGCTCAGGTTTAATTTCAGCGATTACCTTCGGATGCATAACCTTGGAATCTCACTTTCATGGTCACCACATCCTAACGTACCCAATGATGAAGCTTTCCATGGTTCATTTTTATACGAAACCAACAGGTGGAATTTCTTTGGCAGCTATAACGGAGCTGATTTTTATGACCTTTTTGGGCCTACAAAACGGAGCCGGAAAGGGTATTCTGCGGGGCTTGGATACAACCATAAGTTCATCGAGGAAGTAAACCGTAATCTTGATGGCAACCTTACAGCGGTATACTACGGAGGAATGGAGAGGCTGCCGGAGTTTCAGAACATCATCACATCTTTCGATCAGTTTATGGCGCTGTCCGGACGTCTGACTTACGAGGCGATGTTAAATTCACTCGGTGCCGTTGATTATGAAAAAGGGGTGCGATGGGAGATGATGAGCTATAATAACTATGTGGAGGGGACCCTTTTCCCGCGAATAAATCAAAATTTTGATTATGGAATAGCACTTCCGGTACGCCATGCATCATTATGGTTCCGCTCATCGGCCGGAATCTCATTTTCGCCCCGTGAAGAACCACTGGGCAACTTCTATTTCGGCGGATTCGGCAACAACTGGGTCGATCACCTTCAAACAAGAAGGTACCGTACATTTTATTCATTCCCCGGTGTGGAGCTGAACGAAATTGCCGGCACCAACTACGGTAAGCTGATGGCTGAACTTGCCCTGCCACCGGTAAGGTTTAAAAGGGTTGGTTTTATGAACTACTATGCAAATTGGGCTCAGCTCAACCTGTTTAGCTCCGGGCTTGTTTCCAACATCGACCACGATGAAACACGCCGGCGTTTTTATAATGCCGGGGCACAGCTTGATATCCGGATGGTGGTATTTTCAATTCTTGAATCAACCCTCTCATTTGGTTTCGCATCGGCATGGGATTATGATACTGGCAACCGTTCGGATGAATGGATGATTTCACTGAGGCTGCTGCGATAAAATTTTGAAATTTTGGTCATTTTTTTTGCAGAATTTAAATGATCTGCGATAGACCGAAGAACCGATAAACCGAATGACCGATTTTTCTTTAATCGTAAATCGGTTTATCACAAATCAAATAATGAACAAAATGTTGGGATTAACGGCGCTTTGATCGCCTAAATTAAATGACACTAATATAACCAAGCGGTGCATGTTAACCTTATTGACTGAAATCATCGTAGCATTCGTGCCGATTCTCCTTTTTCTTCTGTTCATGAAACTGATTGACAGTTTTAAACTGGTTACGATAAAACAGACACTCTTGGCGCTATTATCAGGAGGTTTGGTGGCGATCGTGGTTATGTTTTTAAATTACAACCTGTTTGTCTGGCTGCAGATCAGTCCGGCCGATTTTTCAAGGTTTGTGGCACCGGTAACTGAGGAGTTTTTTAAAATTCTTTTCATTGTTTATCTGATCAGGGCCAAAAAAGTGGGATTTATGGTGGATGCGGCCATAGTTGGTTTTGCAGTTGGTGCGGGGTTCGCAATCATCGAAAATATCTATTACATGAGGGTGTTAAGTGAGGCGGATATGATCACATGGTTTGTGCGAGGGTTTGGCACCGCAGTGATGCATGGCGGCACAACTGCTATTGCGGCAATGATAAGCAAGGATATTGACGACCGAAAATCGTGGCCGCAGCTTTTTATATTTACCCCGGGGCTGATTGCTGCGATTTTATTGCACTCGCTTTATAACCAGTTCCTGCTGCCTCCGATCACTATTACCCTCATTATCTGCATCACACTGCCCCCGGTTGTTTACCTTGTTTTCAAAAAGAGCGAAGAAAATACAAGGCAATGGCTGGGTACCGGACTCGACAGCGATATGGAAATGCTTCGCCTTCTAATGGCAGGCAATATTTCCGAGACCCGAATCGGCAATTACCTTAAATCGATCCAGGAAAAATTCCCGGCTGCCATTGTAGGGGATATAATCTGTTACCTGCGCGTTTACCTTGAACTCTCCATCAAAGCGAAAGGGGTATTAATTATGAAAGAGAGTGGCTTTGACCTGCCTCCGGATCCGGAAACTACTGCCCAATTTGAGGAACTTTCTTATTTGGAGAAACATATTGGTAAAACAGGTATGCTGGCAGTTCAGCCGATGTTAAAAATCAGCAATACCGATTTATGGCAGCTGTATATGCTTCAGCAGGGATAGAATTTTGTTTTATCCTTTTCTTTTAACTAAACCCCGGGCGCAATGCTGGTAATCGCGCAGCGAATAGCCAGTGCAGCCCGGGGGTACAAAGTCATAAACTTGCCGCCCCCGAGTGAACAACCCGTTAGGGTGCAGTTCAGAATCGAGGGGGTTATGTCCAAACATCATTCGCGTCTGCCCTATAGTAGCAATGAACGAAAGACAATGATACCCCTAATTGCATTATGTGTATAAAACTGATAATGATATCCCTGATTCTAAAGATGGTTTTCTATCAACGATACACAAACTTTCTTGCTTTACCCTGATTATTCACGAAATAGCATAAAATTTATTGAATGGGGATGGCCACTCGCACTGCGTGCGGCGGTGAGAAGAATTTTGTTCTATGCAAAAAACAGAACCGCCGCCATCGTACCAGCGGCATCTTGTCATGTCGAGCGCAGTCCCGACAGCCTGTCCTGTACCGATAGGTCGGGATGCTTTTCTGTCGGGATGGAGTCGAGACATCCCCATGGAGTGGAACTTGAGTTAGCCACGGGGGGTAAGGCTAGGTGTGGGGCGACTGCGGGGTCAGACGCGGCCTTGTACCGGCTAATATGCCCGGCTATTATCCTTCCAGGGATTCAAGAATGTTTAAATACGATTCATATCTGCCCGGATCGATCTTTCCCTGCTGGTAAGCTTCTGCTACTCCGCAGTCAGGCTCATGGTAATGTGTACAGTTATAATATTTACAGTTTTCCCTTGGTTCAATCATTTCCGGGAAAAAGAGGGATAGCTCACTTTTTTCAATATTTACAATACCAAATTCCCGGATTCCGGGTGTGTCCACAATGTAACCGCCAGCCTGCAGGGGCACCAGCCTTGCGAATGTGGTAGTATGTTTCCCTTTCTGGGAATAGGAAGAAATTTCTCCAACTTTAAGATTTAGTTCGGGGTCTATGACATTCAAAAGGCTGGTTTTTCCTACACCTGACGGGCCGATGAACACAGAGGTTTTCCCTTTCAGATTCTTGATTAATACGGCAAGTGAATCATCATCTTTAATTGAAGTATTCAAAACAGGATACCCGAGTGACCTGTAGAGTTCCGAGATCATCTCAATAAAACCAGCCGCTTTCTTGTTGGCGAGATCCATTTTGTTGATCACAAGTCCTGCAGGAACTTCGTAAGCTTCACAGGTTACAAGGAAACGATCGGTAAAACCGGTATTGAGTTTGGGCTCTTTCACCGACTGAACCACCCAGGCACGATCTACATTCGCTACAAGAATCTGCTCTCCCCGTTTTCCATGGGTTGCCTGCCGCGGGATATAATTCTCACGCCCCTTAATTTCACTGATTATCCCGGTACCATCATCGTTTACGTTAAAGTCTACCATATCTCCAACAGCAACCGGGTTTGTCACCTCTTTTTTTTCAAGGCGGAATTTACCGGGGATGGTGCATTCAAATATCTTCCCGCCTTCAACAGCTACTTTATACCATTTTCCGGTTGATTGTATTACGCGTCCGCTTTTACTCATCTATGTGGTATATTCTGCATTGATACGTACATATTCGTAAGAAAAATCGGAACCCCAGCCAACCGCTTCGCTTTCACCCTGGTTCAGGTCCAGGTTAATGATGATGGTAGAGGAGATCATGGTTTTCCGGAGTTTTTCACGAACATCAGCAACAGGCTGACCTTGCTGAAGTACCGGAATCATTTTGTTCAGATCGGTGCCCATAAAAAGGTCCACTTTTTCGGGGTTGAACTCAACGCCAGCGCGCCCAGCTGCCGCGATTATTCGTCCCCAGTTTGGGTCGGATCCAAAAATTGCCGTTTTAACAAGATTGGAGTTGGAAACTGTTCTTACAATTTGCCGGGCTTCTTCTTCAGTTTTTGCACCTTTAGTACGGTATTCAATCAGTTTTGTGGATCCCTCACCGTCGGAAATAATCAGTTTTGCGAGGTGGGTGCATAATTTCTCCAAATGAGTAAGGAAGAGGTCATAGTTGGCATCTTTTTCGGTGATCATCTTGTTTCCGGCTTTGCCGTTACACATGATTGCAACCATATCATTTGTAGAGGTGTCCCCGTCAACCGTGATCATGTTGAACGATTTATCAACAGAGATTCGCAGTGCCTCATCCAGGAGTTTGGGCTCAATGGCAATATCACATACGATAAAACCTAGCATGGTACCCATATTTGGGTGGATCATTCCAGAACCTTTTGCGATTCCGCCCATGTTAATCTGTATACCATCTGCGGTGAACGAAGTAAAACCTTCTTTTGCAAAAGTATCAGTAGTGAGAATGGCATTTGCTGTGAGCGATCCGGCAATTTCACGGTTGGAGAGCTTTTTTACACTTTCCCTGATTCCTTTCACCACTTTTTCGGTTGGAAACGGCTCCCCGATAATCCCAGTAGATGCCACAATAACATATTCTTTCGGGATGTTTAACTCTTCTGCAGCTGTCTCAGCCATTGCTACAGCACCTTTCCAGCCTTCTATGCCGGTGCATGCGTTTGCATTTCCCGAATTGATCACAAAAGCCTGAACAATTCCGTCTTTGATGTGTTCACGGCTCAGTTTTATCGGTTCAGCACACACAATATTACGGGTGAATAGGGCAGCGGCTGATGCGGGTACTTCAGAAAAAATGAGGGCAAGATCCCTCCGTTTGGATTTGATACCCATGTGGGCACCCCAGCAGGTAAATCCTCGAACGTGTGTAATATTATTTAACATAGTTTATGCAACATGATTGAATTTGATAGAAAAGAGGTATGTGAAAGGCGATGAATTGAGGCGGCTGTAAAAAAGCCTCTCAGTAGAGATATTATGATACCCGCCTGCCGGGAGGTGCTGGGCAAGCCGGTGGCATCGCGCTGCGGCGGCGCGGTGATGCTACTGGGGATATGTTGCTTCTTTTGTTTTTCATAACACAGAACGATGATAACAAAAAACATCTAAAATCACCCAATTTTTTTTCAGACGAAATGATCAGGGATTCAATGGAATGTGCCTTAAGCCGGTAGCTTCGATCAATCCGAAAATAATGTTCATGTTTTGTACGGCCTGTCCCGCCGCACCTTTCATCAGGTTGTCTATCGTAGAGACTGTGATGATTTTGTTTGTACGTTCATCGTACGTTGCAAAAATATCGCAATAATTGCTTCCTCGAATATTTTTTACAGACGGTGGGTCATCAAATACACGCACGAAATGTTCTTTTTCATAAATAGAGTAGAACAGCTCCTGCACCGAATCTTTGCTCACTGCTTTTTTGGGTGTGCTGTAGGTTGTGGTAAGTATACCGCGGTCAATAGGAAGCAGGTGAGGGGTAAACAGTACCTCTGTTGAGTAGCCCGTATAGTTCTGCAGCATACTCTCAATTTCGGGTGTGTGCCTGTGCCTGAGGAGTGAATAGGCTGAGAAATTACCGAATACATTGGGGAAATGTAAGCCCGGTTTTGGCTTGGCTCCGGCACCTGTAACACCCGATTTTGAATCTACAATAATGGAAGTCGGGTTAATGAACCCGTGTTTAATCAGAGGAGCCAGTGCAAGTATGGCAGATGTTGGGTAACATCCCGGGTTGGCTACAAGCCGTGCACTCCGGATTTTATCCCGGAAAAGCTCCGGAAGCCCGTAAACTGCCTCTTCCATATAGGATGGAGCGATGTGCTGCGTACCGTACCATTCTTCATATATACCCCGCGATGAAAAACGAAAATCACCTGAAAGGTCGATTGTGATGAATTTATCGGTGCCGTGTTCCTTCACAAAGTTCATAGACACCCCGTGCGGCAAAGCCAGGAAAACGAGATCCACTTCATCGGCAAGAATATCTTTTACGGAAGTGATCCTGATATCCACCGCATCAAGAAGGTGAGGGTGGACGTCTGTGATATTTTTCCCCTGCTGGCTCTCGCTGGTTACAAATTCAATAGTAACATCCGGGTGATGGGCGAGCAGTCTTACAAGTTCAGAACCTGTGTATCCGGTTGCACCTACAATTCCAACTCTGTATTTAGGCATACTTCTCCGCTTCTTTTACAGATTCCACAAGAACATCAACAATAATGTCGATCTCTTCCTTGCTGATGATCAGAGGCGGTACAAGGCGCATCACATTGCCCGAAGCACAGTTGGCAAGAACGCCACGCTTCATCATTTCCTGGACAACAGGCGCACCCGGAAACGAAAGTTCCACACCAATCATCAGCCCCTTTCCGCGTACATCCTTTATGGCACTCCAGTTGGTGGAAAGGTCACTCATGCGCGTCATCAGGTAATTGCCACGTACGCGGGCCATTTCACACACATTTTCATCTTCAATAACGGCAAGGGTTTCCAATGCAACAGCACATGCCAGTGGATTTCCGCCAAAGGTGGTACCGTGATTTCCATGCTCAAAGGCAGAAGCAAATTTTTCTTTGGCCACCACAGCCCCGAT
>RECI01000149.1 GCA_007694095.1 Balneolaceae bacterium
AGGAAGCACCTTCAGGGAAAGCCTGAGTGAGTACCATTATCACTGCGTACGAAGTCTTGACTACTCCTCAAATATAATAAAGCGCGCGAGGTTAAACAGTAATATTTCATTTTTAGAAGCTGACATCATTGATTTTTCTTCCAATGGTGATACCTCAAAAGTTCATACCTCTGCCGGTGAATATCATGGGAACTGGATCTTTCAAAGTGTGTTGCCTCCCCCCGGCTACCACCGTGCCAAAGTAGATATATCACTGCTTCAGCATTTTATCGGGTGGGAAATTGAAACTGAAAAACAGTCTTTCGATCCCGATACCGCAACACTGATGGATTTTAATACCTCTCAAAAAAATGGCGTCACCTTCTTTTACGTACTTCCATTTACCAAAACAAAAGCACTCATTGAATACACGTTGTTCTCTGAAAAACTCCTGGAGACACATATTTACGAAGACGCACTTTCAGATTATATCAAAGATAGGTATGGGCTGCTCAAAGAAAACTATACAATCACAAGAGTTGAAAAAGGGGCAATTCCGATGGAAGACAGAAAGTACCCGCAATGGTATTGCAACAGGGTTATGAATACGGGAATGGCTGGGGGGTATACAAAACCATCAACCGGCTATACATTTTCAAGATTGCATGATATGAGCAAGAAAATTGTCACTGCACTTGAAAAAGGAGTTAAAATACCAGATATAAAGGCATCCGGTTACAGGTTTCGGGTTTATGATATGATGCTTTTATATCTGCTGAAAAACGAAACCGATATTTCCATTCAGATTTTCCGGGATCTTTTCAAGAAGAATAAATTCGACCGTATTCTCCAATTTCTTGACGAAGAAACAAAATTCGTTCAGGAACTTCGCATTTTTTCAACTTTGCCTTATATGCCATTTTTCAGGTCGATCTATAAAATGAAACACCGCATTTTTACGGGGGCCTAACGTGTTCAGGTCCTCTTTCTCATTTTTAATCTTTGCGGGCATTATTTCCCTGATCTTTATGATTCCGGCCATCTTCACCCCGGAAATCCATGATGCAATTGCACCATATTTGGTTGTTGCTTCAGTATTTTTAATCGGAATACCACACGGTGCCATTGACCACATCATCTCGGCCGAACTTTTCAACACTGGCAGGAGCCTCAGGGGGCATTTTATTTTTTACAGCAGCTATTTGTTGATTATGCTTCTTGTAGGGTTATTGTGGGTATGGGCTCCAATCGCGGGGATGATATTATTTCTGATCATATCAGTTTACCATTTCGGACAGGCTGATATGGAAGATTTTTTATTGACTGATCGAAATAAATATGCAGCTTATGTGATACGCGGCATTTTTATTTTGGGACTGATCATCTTTTCTGATACTTCGGTAACACTGCCAATTATTGCTGAAGCAATGAACATAAATCTGGCCGAGACTGCTTTTGCCAGGGAATCATCTAATCTGGCTTTGTTTGGAATCCCTGCTTTATATCTGTTATTCTCAATATTTCTTGCTGGAATTAGAGAAATTCGGAGGCCATTGATTTTTTTGAGTGATTTTGTCCTGTTGTTGTTTCTGTTCACGATTTGCGGTCCGTTGACCGGATTTGCCGTTTATTTCACTGTATGGCATTCGGCAGGGCATATTCATGAAATGCAGCGATTTTTCAATCAAAAAAATAAACAATTAACCATAACAGCTTTTTACAAGCTTGCAATGCCTTTTACGCTCATTTCTGTTTTTGGCCTTTTCATATTGCTTCTGATAAATAATGTTACAGGTATGGAAGGTAAATTATTGACCCTTATGTTTATTTTAATCAGTGTTCTAACACTTCCACACATGTTCATCGTTGACAAATTATATTCTACCCGGGCCTGATCAAATAATAATCATTTAGCTAGAAATCATTAAATGGACTCTGCTGCAAGAGGCGTAAAAGAAAATATCCGGATTAAAATAAATGTTTCATAAGTAGAATATATTACTGTCATTAAACTTGATATTATATTAATTTTTTATTCAATAACTAACTTCAATACATACATTTAAGTTTAACAGGTATTAAAGTAATATTTATATTGATTGAACAACAGAATCACAAACATTTTTTAATTTTTAGTTTAAACTTGCAAAGTAATAATATATTTTAGTTATTATATGACTGTAGCGATTTACACGCTGACAGTCCAACAAGGTCAATCTGGTCAAAATACGTAAGGGGTAACATTGTATGAAAAGATGGTTTATACATCTTTTAATACTTATTCTATTTATGGTAATTCATTCTGCGTGTGATAGTGCAAGCACCAATCAGATAGCTATTGAAGTAGGAGATAGTTTTCAAACAGCGAATGATATGTACCCGGAAGGCACCATCTTTTTGGTGAGAGCCGGAGTGCATCAAGGCCAACAAGTACGAAACCCGAAAACCGGAAATATCTGGATTGGAGAGAATGGAGCTGTAATGGACGGGCTTGATACAGTTCCCGAAGCTTTTACAGGAATTGCTGTAAATATTACCATCCAGGGTATTGAAATCAGAAATTATGTTGATAACGGCATTTTCTTTAGAGGAGGCAACAATATAATCCTGAGGCGTCTTGTCATTAAAGATTCCGGATCCGGTGATGGTGAAAAGAATGCGGCTATTCGGTTAAATGATGTTGAAAATATTATCATCACAGACAATTTTATCACAAGGGTTACTGCAGGAATTTTACCTACCGACTGTACAGGCCCGGTTCTTATAAGCGACAATACAGGGATTAATATCGGCAGAAATTTCGTCCAGCTGGACAAGTGCAGTGGCAGCAATATTGAAATCAGCTATAATGCAATGGAACGTGTAGGTGATTACCTGCGCGGTGAAACTGTTGATGTTGTTGACTGGATATCGATTTATCAATCTTCCGGCACTCCAGAAAGTCCAATTCTAGTAAAAAACAACCGGGCTCGCGGACACGGTAATGACCCGTATGGTTCATTTATAATGTTGGGCGACGCGGGTGGCGCCAATCAACTTGCCACCGGAAACGTGGGCGTGAATCCCGGACAGGTGGGAATTGGAATAGCTGGTGGGCAGAATATCACCGTTAGTGATAATGCTATGTACAGCAGGGAGTGGGAATTTAGTAACGTGGCTTTTTATTCTGCCAATTTTAGTGAACCGAATCCATGTGATAATCATTTAGTAAGGGATAACAGGTCTTTCTGGATAAAAGGAAGCATCATGCAACAGAATAACATATGGACAGATACCATGTGTGATCCTGTCCTGTTTGAGCATAATTATTTTCCGGATTTCAGTTTAAATCAGGATATCTGGTATCAGGCAGGTGAGATATTTAATAACCGGGGAAATTAGCCACTTTACTACAACCCATCGATTATTGATTTCAGCCGTGTTTTTAAATTTTCCCCGAAAATTTCGAAGGGTACCTCTTTTGTAACAATTTCTTTTACTTTACTGTCTTCTATAACTTCCTTATACGTTTCATAACAATCCAGAGCCCTTCTGAATGTTTCCATGTCTTCATCACTGCACTGCTCAATAAACCCTATGTCTTTCTCATCAGATACCTCCAGCCGGAATTTCCCTTTCAAATCCACCTCTCCCCTTCTGGTAAAAAACGCAAGCCGTTTTGGAAACTCCTTTTTGTTTTTCTTCATCTGGCAAAAAACACGCTTTACAACCGCATGTGTTACAAGATGATCATGAAATCCGCTGATTCCATGAACGGCATAAGTAATAAGAACATCTGGTTTAATTTTAAAAATGTGCTGAGAAATGATGTCCTCTATTTCAATAGGATCCATATGTTTAAGCTCATTGTCGGGAAGATCCAATACGGCCATTCCTGTTAAACCGAGTACTTTTTCCACACACAACATTTCCTTATATCGGATCTCACCCATCTCTTCTTTGCTAACATTCAATTTAAAACGCTGCCTGGTTGCCTCGCCCCTGGTGAGTGTAAGCAGATATACTTCGAGTCCCTGTCTTAACTGTGCTGATATAGCGGGTGCCGGCCCAAATGATTCATCATCCGGGTGAGGAAATATGTAGAGGATTTTCATTTTCCAGCCTAATCGCCTCTATCTGTTTTTTTTTAAAAAAACCCGCCGATGTATAACCGGCGGGCTTTTAACGGATATATCATGCCAATCATAACCCTGAACGGGTTTGCAGGCATGGACTAAGAACAGCCTGTCGTTGAACCGCAGGTCATGCATTTTAAGCATGTTCCGTTGCGTATCATCGTCATGCTGCCGCATTCGGGGCAAGAGTCGCCTGTGTATCCTAGTTGTTTGGCACGGTCATAATCCGTATCAGATTCTTTCTTAACTGCCTTGGTTACAGCCGCACCTTCAATCACTTTTATTGATTCTTTTACTATGGTTTTTTTTTCCACCTCATCGGCTAAATCCTGTTCCTCAGAAGGTTTTAATTTTCTAGTGAGAATATCTTCAGGAGCTACATGAGCGAGATCGTCCCTTTCAAGATATGTAACTGCAAGTTCCCTGAATATATAGTCGATGATCGAGGTGGTCATTTTCACGTGTGGGCTGCCATTGACCATACCGCTGGGTTCAAATTTCGTAAACACAAATGCATCTACAAATTCCTCCAGGGGTACGCCATGTTGTAACCCGAGCGAAATAGCAATGGCAAAACAGTTCATCAGGCTTCTGAACGCAGCGCCTTCACGGTGCATATCGATAAAAATTTCACCAAGCTGGCCATTTTCGTACTCACCTGTTCTGAGGTATACACTTTGACCGCCAATTTTTACTTTTTGTGTATAACCGCTGCGGCGAAACGGGAGTTTCTGACGCCTTGCCACATATTTATGGATGATTTTTTCAGCAGTTTTTACAATCATTTCCTGCGCTGCCAATGTTTCATCATCTTCCTCGTCCAGCTCTTCAAGTACATCACTCATCGAATTCAGCGGCTGGCTGAGTTTGGATCCGTCCCTGTAGAGTGCGTTGGCTTTCAGCATTTTCTGCCATGAGATCATATAGGCATCTTTAAAATCTTCAACCGTGGCTTCATTCGGAAGGTTGATGGTTTTTGATATAGCCCCGGAAATAAACGGCTGGGCAGCTGCCATCATGTTGATATGGCCGGCCGCAGATATATACCTTGTTCCGATCCTGCCGCACCTATTGGCACAATCAAATACCGGAAGGTGTTCATCCTTGAGATGGGGGGCGCCTTCCACTGTCATAGTTCCGCAAATATAGTCGTTGGCGGCCTGAATCTGCTCCTTACTGAATCCAAGAAACTTCAGCATATCAAAATTAAAATCTGATAATTGCTCTTCCGTGATATTCAGTACATCTTTGCAGAAATCTTCACCTAGCGTCCAATGATTAAAAGCAAATTTAATGTCAAAACTGCCGGGAAGTGCCGCTTCTATTGATTCCAGTTTTTCCTGTGTAAAACCTGCTTCACGCAAGCTGGTTTCATTGATATAGGGACAACCATTCAGCGAACCGGAACCTTTTGCGTATCGAATTATCTCTTCTATCTCATTTTTAGCGTATCCGAGGTTTTTAAGTGCAAGTGGCACACATTGATTGATAATTTTGAAATAACCGCCCCCGGCAAGTTTTTTGAATTTTACAAGCGCAAAATCCGGTTCAATGCCGGTTGTATCACAATCCATAACCAAACCAATGGTCCCGGTCGGGGCAATAACGGTAACCTGCGCGTTCCGGTATCCATACTTTTCACCAGCATCAACCGCATCGTCAGCATCCTTACGAGCTGCCTCCAACAGGTAATCAGGGCAAATTCCGGCGTCAATTCCAGTCGGCTTGATCGTCAGACCTTCATAATCGTTTTCAGCTGCGTTATAAGCAGCTCTGCGATGATTTCGCATTACCCTGAGCATGTGCGTTTTATTTCTTTCGTATGCTTCAAAAGGACCTAATTCTTTGGCAAGTTCGGCACTTGCAGCATAAGATTTCATGTGGAGAATGCAGGTAAGGGCGCCGGCAATAGCACTGCCTTTAACACTATCATAAGGTACACCCTGAACCATCAGAGCCGCACCAAGGTTGGCATAACCAAGTCCTAATGTCCGGAAGATGTACGATAGTTCTGCTATCTCTTTGGATGGAAACTGCGCCATTAAAACAGAGATTTCCAGTACGGTTGTCCATAACCGTGAAGCGTGCCTGATCGAATCAACATTAAATTCCGTGCAGTTTTCGTCTTTAAAAAACTTCATCAGGTTAAGAGAAGCGAGGTTGCAGGCGGTGTTATCAAGAAACATGTATTCCGAGCAGGGATTACTCGCCTTGATATCTCCATCTTCAGGGCAGGTATGCCATTCGTTAATCGTATCATGATACTGTGTTCCGGGATCGGCACACGACCATGCTGCAAAACTTACCTGATCCCACAACTCCCTGGCTTTGAGTGTTTTCATGGGCTCGGGTTCCCTTCCTTCCTGTTTTGCCCTGCGTTTTTCAATTCTGCCGTAGAGATTCCACACACCGTCATCAAGAACGGCTTTCATGAAACTGTTGGGGATTCGAACTGAATTATTTGAGTTTTGACCGCTTACAGTCATATATGCTTCAGAGTTCCAGTCAGTATCGTAGGTATCGAACTCAATGTCAGAGAAACCTTGGGCTGCAAGCTGAATAACACGCTCAATATAGTTGAGGGGTACCTGGTCGCGCTTTGCTTCCCGTATGGCCATGCCAAGATCTTTATGTTTCACCGGGTCTCTGCTTACAGCGCCATTGAATGATTTTCCGTCAATCTGTACAGGCTGGTGGCAAAGCCTGATGATTTTTTTCAGATGTTTTTGCGTGATTTTTGAACCCGTTACAATAGCTGCAACTTTTTGCTCCTCGCGAACTTTCCAGTTGATGTATTCCTCAATATCGGGATGGTCGAGATCAAGGGTAACCATTTTTGCAGCTCTGCGGGTAGTGCCACCAGATTTGATTGCACCTGCTGCACGGTCACCTATTTTCAAAAAACTCATAAGGCCGGATGATTTTCCGCCTCCACTCAGGCGCTCACCTGAACCACGCAAATCCGAGAAGTTAGTCCCGGTTCCGGATCCATACTTAAACAAACGGGCTTCACGCACCCACAGGTCCATGATTCCACCCTCGTTTACAAGGTCGTCATCAATACTTTGAATGAAACATGCATGTGGCTGCGGATGTGTGTATGCATCCTCTGATTTTTTTAATTTTCCGGTTTCCGGTTCAACATAATAATGGCCTTGAGCAGGACCATTAATTCCATAGGCCCAGTACAAGCCCGTATTGAACCATTGAGGGCTGTTGGGAGCAGCCATCTGGGTAGCCAGCATATAGCACAGTTCATCATAGAAAATTTTTGCATCATCCTCTGAGTCAAAGTAGTCGTACTTCCATCCCCAGTAAGTCCAACACCCGGCAAGACGGTTAAATACCTGCCTGCTATCAATTTCGTGGGTATATCTTTTTTTCTTTTCAACCTTTCCAAGTTCTTTCTCGTCAGCAATGGAACGCTGAAGCCACCTGGGTACTCCTTTTTCAGCGACTTTTTTCAGGTTTACAGGTACTCCGGCTTTTCGGAAGTATTTTTGTGCAATAATATCCGTAGCTACCTGTGACCATCCAGAGGGTACAAATACATCAGCCATCTCGAAAATTTTTGAACCATCCGGATTTTTTATTTCTGATCTTCTTTTTTCAAATGTAATCGGATCGTATGGGGTTTTCCAATCCGGCTTGGTGTAAAAGCGGCTAAATTTCATAGATGATTCTCCTGTTTAGTGGATAAAATTTGATGTAAAATGTTAACGGTATGAACTGCGAGTAAGCTCAAAAAGCATATGTGGAAATATATTTGTGAGATCAACAGGCATCAAGAAAAATATCAATTACTTTTCCACAAAATCCTGAAGTTATCCACAATAAGGAATGAACGCGAATTACACCCACTTTGATGTCTCACGAAACATGTACACTTAAAATCCTAAATATGATTAATTCATGTACAATAAAACAAAATTTATACTTAACCTTTTCCAGATGTGCATAATAACAGCCCAATAAAGGCTGATTGAGTATTAATTTCAATTATCCACAATATCGAAAAGATATCCACATTTTTAATTGTTTATAATTTTCTATGATAATAAATATTTTATATATGTGTTAAAATATCTTACTTATTTACTTTAATATTAATCTTTAAATATTTGAATATTTCATTTTAATATATTTTTAAATTATCCATGATAATCATTTTATAACAAACCGGTACCGGAATACCTTCATGCGTAAGTTGTTCGTTAGCGTCACCAGATTTGAATTACAACATTTATAACTTTCTATTTTGCAACCGGCCTTTTTGATTTCTACATTTTGTATTTAATTGCTGTAATTGCTCCTATAAAACACCAGCCAGAAAAATGAACTATAAATGTAATGTCCCATTTCGCGTCCGGTCTTATGAGGTAAACACCTCGGGATTCGTGCATACAGGGATTATGAACTGATAGACTCCAACGATAATGTACTGTAAACAGGAATATAAAAAGCCTTGATATCCAGTTTCTCCGGGAAGCAGAAGCGGGCGAAATGATTTTGTTATCGGAAAAAAGAGATCCCGAAAAAAACCAAGTTTATCGTACACTGTTCCGCGAACGGGACGGTGAGCCGGTAGCAACGGCAGTCATTTCTTTTCAATAATTTCCGGATCATCTCCGCTGCTTCTGCGGTAATTTTGTGGATTTTCGTTCATCTCCCTGAACTCTTTGAATGTATAAATCAATCCAATCAGAAACAGAATCACAACAAATATGCCTGAGGTAAAAATATAAGGTACACTCATGACTTGCTCCTGTATTTTAATATTTTAAAATAGGCGCCAAACCCGAGAATCGAAGGAACCCATATTCCGACAAAAAGCCCGGCATCCGGATCAACTCCAAACCAGAGATAAATTGACAGAACCATAGAAATCAGAGCAGCACTAAGGATAAAATAATCAGATTTTAGAAGCATCTTCGTTTAGTTAAAATTCATGTGGCTAGTAACCACATATTCAATAATTTGCAAATAGGTTAAGGCTATCCATGTAAAAAACGTTCCTTCTTTTACAGTGCCTAATCTCAACTTCCGAAACAGTTTGGAAATCGTTTTTCATTGAACTTAATCGATGATAAACAGGTGCTAAAATTTACGTATGCTTCACAGATGGAATAATCTGGCACTACTGCATGATGGTTGAGCCCACTTTTGGGGTGTCTTCAACCACATTAAGCTATAGACATATAAACAACGATTTAGAATCGAATTCGGGTGAATAAAAAAATCGGTCATTCGGTTTATCGGTTCTTCGGTCTATCGCAAATCAATTAGAATCTATCCCGCACCCTGCATTCCGGTAATACGGTGTGTATACCTTTACTATGGCTTTCCCTTACAAATCAACACAGCAAAAATTTGCAATTACAGATCATGAATGGATTCTTATGACCAGATATTACGAATTCCAGTCTGGCGCAAACGATGGATTTGACATTCTCCTTGATTTGTCAAGCTGATCAATTTGATCGAAGTGCTCATCTGATAATTCGAAATCATAAAGTTCAATATTCTCTCTCAGATGATCAGATGATGTAGCTTTGGGTATTACGATTACATTCTCTTGTTCAATTAACCATCTCAATGCAATTTGTCCGGGGCTTTTCCCATATTCTGATGCAATTTCTATGAGAGTAGCATCATTAAAAACCTCGCCTTTGGCCAATGGACTGTATGCGGTTACAATAAAATCATTTTCATACGACAGATCTAATAAATCAAACTGGCCAAGAAATGGATGGTACTCTACCTGATTGGTAAATATCGGAATTCTTAAATCTTCAATAACCTGTCTCGCCATTTCAAGTGGAAAATTACTAACACCTATATTTAATACTTTCCCCTGATCCCTTAGTGACAGCATCGCTTCAAGCGTTTGTTCGAGCGGATGTTGTTTATTTGGCCAATGAATCAATAAAAGGTCAATATATGGTGTTTTGAGTAACCTGAGGCTGTTTTCAGCAGATTGCAATACATCATCATGATCGAGGTTGGTGTACCAAACTTTTGTTGTCAGAAAAATATCTTCCCTTTCAACACCTGATATCTGTAATGCTTCACCTATTTCCTTCTCGTTTTGGTAAATTTGTGCAGTGTCGATGTGCCTGTAACCAATATAAAGAGCATTCAAAACTGTATTTTTACACTCTTTGCCAAGTAAAGTATAAGTACCGAGCCCAATCTCCGGTACATCTGCTCCCTGCGCTGTTTTAAAATGCATATGAACGTCTATAGAATAGTATGTTTTGAATTAATGTCTATAAATTTAAATTCTGACCTAAAATGGCAGAAAATTCCACAAAGTGATCCCTTCGGGGCAAATTCTCCCAACGGGACGCCTTTGGCGCAAGCACCAAATTTCAAACATTATTTAAGCCACAATGTAGGTTTCGATGTTCCGAATAAGTCAGATAAAAAATAATGCCAACATTTTGGAATTTCGTTAACACGCCTGTATCGATATTTTTGTCGGGGTTCAAAAAATGAGCTGGTTTGTCCGGGTTAGAATAGATAAAGCAAGTTACTTGATTAAGGTAATTTTTCTGGTCAGGATACGATTACCGGTTTCAAGCTGAACAATATATATGCCGCTTGGATTATTGGATGCATCCCATGTAACCGAATGCTCGCCAGCCTGCAGATTATCATCCACAAGCAATGCAACCTGCTGACCAACAATATTATAAATACCAACACGCACAGTACGATCTTCCGGCAAATAAAAAGTAATATTGGTAGATGGGTTAAACGGGTTCGGGTAGTTCTGTCTTAATTCAACGCTGCCCGGCCTTACCTCTTCAACAATTTCTTCAATAATCTCGAATGGTTTTAACTCAATGCTGAACCTGTTTCTGTCGGATACACTCGCCGCTGTAAGTGCAACAAAACGATCATCTTGTTCCGGCTGGTGCTGAATAGCACTATACCTGAATCGATAACTGTTTTCCTCACGCATATTTATCATGAGACCTGTTTGGTTGTCTTTCAATTCAATAATCCACTCATCAGGTATATCAGAGGGAATTCTCCATTCTAATAATGCGAGTCCCGAGGTTTGTTCAGGTGTGAGCTGGTAACCCAGTGCAACGCTGTATTCCCCGTTGATATCATAAGGCAGATGAATAAACGAATTATTCGGCTCTGCTGATTCTGGCGAGGAAAGATACAGGAATGGCCTACCCATTAATCTGTTAGGCTGAGTTCGATAGGCAGGCATCAGTTTGGGTAAATCAAAGCGGATGGTTTCACCATTGACCGGCTGATGAAGAAAACCAAGAACAGCACGGTCTAACAGTTTTCGGCTGCTGCCCTCCCCATCAAATAAGGTAAACATGATATTTCTGGAAATATCATGTACTCCACTCCTGCCAGCAGAACCCCCGGCAGAATGAATATCAATCTGCCCGGGAAGAATAATCGGAGTCCAGTCCAGGAGGTTAACGTTTCCCGTGTCCATTAAACGAAACGATTGCGCCCTTTCATCCCATGCCTTAACCATTGGAGGCACCTGTAATCCGCTGTTTCTCAGTATCCTGTCAACACGATCTGTGGTGGGATATACTGATGCTGCCAGCCGTATCCCGTCAGCAAGCACATATTCTCTTAATGGTGATGTATTTGTGTTTCTGCGTTGAATTGCTTCCGAATAAATAATGACTGGTTCCCTGTCATTCTTGTAAATAAAGAATGGAATACCAGGTTCAATCAAATCGGGTGTAATCGGCTCACCATATAGAGTATAATACTGTAATGAGGAATGGCGGCTTAACCTTGCATTGAGTTTGCCGGGTGGCGAAATCAGGTACCATCCCTCCTGTATAAGCGACCTTCTGTAAATCGGTAAGGTTCTGCCTGCAGAACCGGGTGATCCTGATAATTCAGGAAAAAAAGACTCTTCGGCCGGAATCAGGTGTGCAAGGCTCGTATAGCCGTCGTATGCATGAATCATTTCATTAAGCTGTAATGCCACACCACTTTCGGACGATTCGTAGGTTGCGGCAGCTAAAGTTGTGTTTTGCTGAATGATTTCGATGCGTCCGCCCGATTCGGGAATTAAACTGCCATGGTAATAATAACTGTACCGAATACCGTTTATTCCCGAAACATCGACATTCGAAAGTACCATCATGCTATATGGCGGTACTGTAACATTCTGCTGGATGATATGGCTGCCAAGTGATGTTTTAATCTCAACGCCCTTTAGCTGAACTTCTTCATTTACAGGATTATAAAGTTCAAGATATTCAAAATCGGTGCCGTCAACATTGCTCACCGGCATGATCTCGGTGATAATGAGTGATCCGCGTTCAAGTTTTGTAATTCTGCTTATTTCCGGAAAAACTTCAATTCTCTGCAGAAATACAGGAAGCTCTCCCCCATCTTCATCATCGAGAACCCACATAAAATGGATCTGATCATCATTTCTCAGGTATATCTGATTAAGGTTGAGCTGTACGGAGACTGTACTGATTTCACGGCTTTCATCTCTCATCCTGTTTGAATTCAGGAGCCCGCTTTCGGCTCGTTGCCATTCGCCATCATTCACCCTGTATAAAAGCATCATCGTTCTGTTGGCAGGAACCTCCCGGGTTGGGGCAATAAAGTCGAAAGCAACCATCATGCCTCCAAAATCATAGGCACTCAAGTTTTTAAAGGATACCTTGAAAAGTGTGGGCTGAGACTGATCTGGTTGAAACCTTCCAATTGAAACAAATTGCCTTTCATCCCGGATAAATGCGTTTGCAACATCCCCATGTTCCGGATCATACAATTTCCAATCGGAAAGGACTTCACCAAATTCAGGGCTTATGATTCTGTCTATCTCAGTAAGATTGACAACCTGCCTTGATGAAGTTGACTGAATTCCTGTTTCATCTGCAAATCGTATTTCGACAGGGTTGTCATCAGACAAAACGATTTGTGCGAGTGCAGTTGAACTACCCGCCCAAATTAAGATAGCAGCAGCTAACGAAATGATTGTATAAACAGGCCGTAACACATTTTGCATAGGCAATTATACAGTTTGAACAGGTTGTATAGTAGTTCTACTTAAAAATTACTATTTATTTAATTATATGCTACCTATTTAACGTAATTTTTTCAATTTCTTTTAGTCTTTCAAAGCTTTTTTTTGTTATGCTTTGCAGGCAATTATTGTTTTTTCCAATGATTAATCTGTATACGTCGGCCGCATAGTGGTTATTGTTGAGTTTTTCATAAATTTCAGCCTTTTTATAAAGGAAAATCACATTTTCGGGTAACCCTTCGGTTAACAGTAATGCGTATTCCAGTGCTTCTTCGTATCGTCCCTCTTTATGATATAGGTACATAAGCATCATTTTAGCATCGTTCCGAATATAACTCTCGCTATTTGCAGCCTGTTTAAGTTCATAAAAACCATCTTCAATATCCGCCCTCAGCCCAACCATATTTGTTGCCCAGCGCATGCCACTCGGGATACTACCCACCATATAATAAAACATACCTCTGCCAATCCGGGCATCTGGTCTGTCGGAATCCATGGAAAGAAGTTTTCTTGTATAATTAAATCCGGTCAGCCCGCTGCTTAATGCCACTCTGTGCCTGTTTTGACCTGCTGCTACAAGGCCCCTGTAACCATGCAGACCGCTTAGCATTAAAACCATTGTAGTATCATTTGGATGGCTGTTTAATTTTTTTTGACTGAGATCAACAGCTTTCTCTGAAAGATTAAGAAAATTATCTGCCAGTTCAGGCGACTGATCCACAAAGAAATACTCAAGAAAAGGCATCATAGACTCAAAGAAATATGGCCTTGGGTCATCCGGATAGATTTTTTTCAACTCACTGAAAATATCACGGGCGGCTACCCAGTCCGTTTGATAATATGCATCAATCCCCTTTACCAGTTTTATTTCAAATTCAATCGAACCGTTATCTGTGTCTGTTTCTGAATAATGGTTTGATCCTATAAAAACCGAGAGGCTTAAATAAAGCGGTATGGATAAAAAAATGTACTTCATAAAAAATTACCGCGCTAATCTGTAGTGATATTACTTTTTAATGTGTTGCAATAGTTTAACACATTAGACTTTAATCATTAATTTGATGAAAAAGTTTCAATTCAATCATCTTCGTCAAAATGAAGCGGCCCGAGTTTGTTTTCGGTATACGCAACTGCAACAGATACTGCTGCATCCCCCGTCACATTCACAGCAGTTCTGGCCATATCGAGAATTCGGTCGACCCCAAGTATCAACGCTATTCCTTCGATTGGAACCTGTACAGATTGCAATACGATAACCAACATGATTATTCCCGCACCAGGAACACCGGCTGCACCAATTGACGCTGCTGTTGCAGTTAAAACGATTGTTAACTGTTGTGCGATTGTAAGCTCCATCCCGAGTGCCTGTGCAATAAATACCGCCGCAATAGCCTGGTAAAGGCTCGTACCATCCATATTAATGGTTGCACCCACGGGCAAAACAAAACTTGATACCTCTTCGCTTACCCCGAGATTTTTTTCGACCCTTTCCATGGTTACCGGCAATGTGGCAAGGCTGGAGCTTGTACTAAACCCGAGCAGAATAGCCGGGCGAATTGCTTTGAAAAAATCTCTCAGCCTCATCTTGCTGAACAGTTTAAACAAGCTCGAATAGACAATAAAAACATGCAGAATCAGCCCAACGAATACGGCAATACAATACCAACCCAATGCCCTTAGCAAAACAAGTGCTTGCCCAATGTCATCTCCGGTCAAATCTACAATTACAGCGGCCATGAGTGCAAAAACGCCGTAAGGTGCCGTCTTCATGATAAGATCCACAATTTTGATGATCACATCATTCAGGGATTCAAAAAAATGAATAAGCGGTTCACCTTTTTGCGCAGGAATATTCACCAACCCTATCCCAAGTAATATGGCAACAAAAACGACTTGCAGCATATTGGAATTGTTGCTTGCCGACTGGAAGAAATTTTCCGGAACAATGTCAACAAAAAACTGCATGATATTTCGTTGCTGCAATAATTCAGCATCAGCATCACGCCCCTCTACATTTTCGCTGTAACTTTCCATCAGCGAACGCCGGGTTTCATCGGGGAGTGTAGCGCCGGGTTGTAACACATTCACTACCGTTAACCCTATTGTAATAGCAAGCATGGTGGTAATCATATATATTCCAACCGTTTTGCCCCCCATTTTTGACAATCGCGTCATATCGTTCAGGCTTGATACACCAACAACTAATGATGCAAGTACCAATGGCACGGCAATAAGCTTCAGCAGGTCGATAAAAATCGTTCCAACCGGCCGGATGTAACCTGAAGTAAAGTCAGCCATGCCTATAAATCCGGAAAGCAATCCCCAAATTAAACCGAGAATGAGGCCGATGATGATTTGCCAGTGAAGCCGTTTATACCATTTCATCAATAGAATATATATGTGATTATTATTGCAAGTATGCCGCTGGTTCCTGTAGATGCCCAATTGATAAGGCTATTTGTAAAACCGTCATTTCCTCCCTCGCTAAAATCTTTTGGGATGCTAAATTTCCAGTTTTTTTTACGATAAACAGCTCCCAAAACTGAATCGATAAAACATCCTGAGAGTCCAAAAATGAAAACCAAAAAAGCAGCATGTTTCGGAATTATATCTTCGCTGAATAAAAGAAATAAAGAGATAAAAGCGGCACCGGATATTGCCGCAATACTTCCTTTTAAGCTTATTCCTCCATCTTCGCCGGATTGAACAGGTATCAAAGTAAGTATACTTACCGTTTTTCCCGGTTTGTGCGTACCAATCTCCGTAGCCCATGTATCTGCTGTTGCGGTTGCTATGGTGGTAAATGCCGCTATTAAGAAACCGGCCGAACCGGTTAAAAACCATCCAAGGCAAAATATGGCCAGCCAAAAACCATTCGCCCAAACCTGGTAACCGTCTCTCCTTCCGTAATCACGGTAAACAGGTAGATATGTTACTTCCATTGATTCCCTGTAAACCTTGTTGCGCCCGGATAACAAACTTCCCGAAATAAAGAAGAATATAAGGGCAAATGCAGTATACCAGCCGCTGAAACCAAGTACGATTGTACCTAAGATAATGATACTCTTGATCGCATCAAGTGTTATCCAATTCCAGAGAAATGCAGCAAATGCCACGATTGATGATAATATGAATGCGATAAAAATGAGATTATGATCACTCATTTTAGCTTCGAGAATGAAGAGATACAGAACCGCAAAAAGAAAAACGTAGTTGGTTAACCGGTACACGGCAGATCAGTTTGATGGCTTTACTGTGGAATTCCCTGTTTTATGATCTTTTTTCAATATTGCAAAGATCACAACGATATACCCGGCAAGAATAATAACCGGAGCAATGTAGAGGGATATAAAACCGTATACCTCATTTTCGAGACGCATGATAGTAAAACCGGTTAAAACAAAAATCACTCCTAATCCCATTAATTTGTAGTTATAGGCTGTAAAAATGATCGGCTTATTTTCCTTCTTTTTCCTCTGTTTTTTCTTATCCGGCATATATGTTTCCTGGTTTTTGGAGTTGTTTACAGGTTTTAAGTGCTGTTGTGAATGCGTAAGTTATTCAATTATTGGATAACTGAAAAAATCAAACCAATTACAGGACTATATTTATGAAGGTAGTTCTTGCATCGGCAAGCGACAGGCGGGCAGCCCTGCTGAAACAGGTTGGGATCAGTTTTGAAATTGACCCTTCTGCTGTTCATGAAGAAATTAACACCAACCGCAGCCCAAAAAGTACTGTTCTTAAACTTGCTAAAGAAAAAGGAATGGATGTAGCCAGGCGCCATTCTCATTCCCTCATCATCTCCGCTGATACGATTGTGGTAATTGATGATAACATATTAGGCAAACCGGAAAATGTAACCGATGCCCGGAGAATGCTGCAGCTCTTAAGTGGTCGCACACACCAGGTTTACACAGGTGTTTATAGTGCCGAAATCGGAATTAACGGAACCATTGAAAAAGATTTTTCATTTGCCGAGAGAACAAATGTTACCTTTTCATCGTTGGATGAAACAGAAATTGATCTATATATTCAGGGCGGTAGCCCTTTTGATAAGGCAGGCTCTTACGGTATTCAGGACGATTCCGGGTCTTTATTCGTTAAAAAAATCAGCGGTGATTATTACAATGTTGTTGGGTTTCCCCTAAACAGTTTTTACCAGCATTTAAAAAAACATATGCCTCATATACATCAGAAATTATTCTTACAGCTTTGATCTACAAGAATATGAAATATTCCTTTCTCACACTACTCATCTCAGGGCTCCTGGTTTCAGTGTCTTATTCTCAAATTAACGAATACCAGCAAGCCAACCGTTTGATGCAGCAGCAAAAGTACGAAGAGGCGTTGCCAATTTTTGAAGAACTTTACAGGAATAATCCCAGGTCATATGTTTTTTTCGATCATTACACCGAATGTCTCATCAATCTCAAAATGTTTGATGAGGCTGAACGGGTCACCCGTGAACAGATTCGCGACAACCGTTACGGGCTTCAATCATCATTGCGCTTAGCCGAGATTTTTCACCTGAGGGGCGACAGAAACGAAGCTTATGAGTTATGGATGAGATTGATGAGAGAAAACCGCAGTAACATCCAGGCATATTACACGATCGGCTCTTCAATGCTGGAGAGGCAGGAATATGATGCCGCCATTGAACTCTACCGGTATGCACAGGAATTTTTCCGGGACGAAACCATGTTTCTCAATGAACTTGCGAACACATACATGCAGGCAGGCAGGTTTGAAGAATCGGTAAAGCAATACTTCAGGCTTATCATCAACTCTCCAGACCAGATGAGCCTTGTTCAGCAACGATTCCTGAGAATGAGGGATAATAATCTTTACCAGGTCGCTGCGTTCGAACTTGAAGACCAGTTAATAGACCTCGATATCAATCATAAAGCTTATCCGCCACTGTATCAGCTGCTTGCCTGGCTGCTCCTGGAAACCGAAGAGTTTCAACGGGCGTTTGTTCTGGCAAGACAATACGAAAACAGAACAGGTTATACAATCTATTCGCTTTTTGCACTTGCAAACCAGTTTTTGTCAGCCAGGCAGTTTGAGCTTGCAATTCAGGCATATGAATATTACCTCGAAGACAACAGCGAATCGGTGCGCATCCGTGCCAGTGAAGAGCTTGCGGTGGTTTACACACAATGGGTACAGTACCTCCAGCAAAACAATCTCGAGACTGAGCGCAGATACAATGAGCTAAAAACAAAGGCTTACAATTTAAATGAGCAGATCATAAAAACTGCTCCCAATTATGATCGTATCGACAGAGTATTTTCTAGAATCATCGACCTCTCAATAGATTTTTATAAAGACATTGAGAAAGCTGAGTACTGGTTCCGTGAAATGAAAAACAGCCCCGGGCCAATTGAAGATGCGTTCGCCTATTATGCTGAAGGCAGGATCGCTATTTTCAAAAAAGATTTTGTAACCGCCCGGCAAACACTGACTCGGGCTGACAGATCAACGGATAATTCCAACCTTTCGGAAAGGGCCCGCTACTATCTGAGTTTGTCTGACTTTTTCGCCGGTGATTTCGAGTTTGCCGATATACAACTTCGCAGCCTGGAGCGAAGACACACCTCTTTTTATGCAAATGATGCAATCAAACTCCGCATGTGGATAAAAAACGGAAAACGGGCTGACACAACCGGAACTGTGCTCAGAAACATCAGTGAAAGTTTATATAACGTTCATACTGGCATGTATGAAAACGCCCTGGATAAACTTGAACCGATATTGGCCAATTCGCAGCATCCATTTGCTGATGATCTTTTAGTTGAATTGAATTCAGCATTACCATCCAAATATAACATGCTTTTACTCAGCCTTACTGACCGAATATTAGGTGCTCAACCTTACTCACCATTAAAAGAACGCATGATGTGGGATAAAGCTATTTTGATTGAAACTTACCTGATGGCAGAAGGTGAAATCCCTGTCGCCGATTACAGTTACCGGTTTCTTGATACACCAGATCCTGTTGGTTATAACGAAAGTCAATACTCCGCAGAGGATCGGTTCTTCAGACGGTCGCCCCAACAGATATCACACAGGTTATCGGTTGAATATCTCGCTGAACTTCTCGAAGACATTATTATAGAATTCCCCGATGGGTTTTATGCCCCTTTCGTCAGAGAAAAAATACAGTTTTATGAAATTTCATCCATTTAGTTCAATTACCATGAAATATCTTTACTCAGCCTTTTTGTTTTTCCTGATATCAGTTTGCTCGCTGCATGCGCAGGAAAGAGTACTCATTCCGATGGATGGCAGCCAGACAAATCACCTAAAGGCTTATGGAATCATATTCAACCATATTGCTGACGGGGATACCGGAATATGGCTGTTAAATTACAGGGGAGGCAGTTTTTTAACCACTAATCAAAATGAAATTGTCCGGAAGAGCCGTGTGAGGAATGTTCGCGTGGAAGTAATTTCAGAAGCAGAGGCCGCCGAAATCATCGGCTATGTAGAACAGCCAAATGTAAATATGGCAAGCATTAATCTCGAAGCAGCTCCAAAAATTGCGGTTTATTCACCCCCACAATCCCTCCCATGGGATGATGCTGTAACGCTTGCTCTCGACTATGCCGAAATCCCATACGATACGATATATGACATTGAGATTTTGTCGGGCGTTTTAAGTGATTACGACTGGCTTCACCTTCATCATGAAGACTTTACAGGGCAGTATGGCAAGTTCTGGGCAATGTACAGGAATGCTCCATGGTATATAACACGTGTAAGGCAGCTTGAAGCGATGGCTGCAGAACTCGGATTCGAAAAGGTAAGTCAACTTAAGCTGGCTGTTGTTCATGAAATCAGGGATTTTGTAGCTGCCGGAGGTTTTATGTTCGCCATGTGTTCCGCCACCGATACATTCGACATAGCCCTCGCCGCCGAAGGTCTCGATATTGTCCCAACTCCACTGGATGGTGATCCTGTTGACCCAAACGTTAACGAACGCCTGAATTTCAATAACACATTTGCCTTCGAAAATTTTGAGGTAATCACAGATCCGTACATCTACGAACATGCCACCATTGATATTGAAGTAGACCTGAACCGCATCAGTGAAAGCCTCGACTATTTTACCCTTTTTGAATTTTCGGCAAAATGGGACCCCGTTCCTGCCATGCTTACCCAAAACCATGTAAGCAGCATCCGCGGTTTTTATGGTCAGGCTACTGCATTTCAAAAAGATAAAATTAAGAATAACGTTGTAATTTTAGGTGAATCACCCGGTCGGGATCAGGCAAAATACATTCATGGAAACTACGGACAGGGAACATTCACCTTCTACGGGGGGCATGATCCGGAAGACTATACCCACCGCGTGGGTGATCCGCCAACTGATCTAAGCCTTCACACAAACAGCCCGGGTTACAGGTTGATCCTCAATAATGTTCTGTTCCCGGCAGCCGAAAAAAAGAAAAGACAGACCTGATTCTATAACACGGTCAGCCCGGCGGGACTATTGTTCAGTTATCATCTCCTGATATTAAAAAATCTTTGGGATTTGGCAGGTGTTATACGGAAATTTCAAAACAACCCAAATACCTGAATACATTTTGATATGTTACCATCCCGAGAATTCGAAGATCTGGTTAAGCTCATTTCCATTCTTAGAAAAGAGTGTCCCTGGGACCGCAAGCAAACCCATGATTCCATCAAAGATAACCTGATTGAAGAAGCTTACGAGGCTGTTGAAGCCATTGATGAAAAAAACTATGAAGAACTGTCAAAGGAACTGGGCGATTTGCTTCTGCACGTAATTTTCCATAGCAAAATGGCATCAGAAGAAGGGCAATTTAGTATTGATGATGTGATTTTCCGGCTTTCTGATAAGCTGATACGCAGACATCCCCATGTGTTTAACGATACGAAAGTAAAAGATTCTGCAGAGGTAGCCTCCAACTGGGAGTCTATAAAACTGACAGAGGGAAAAGATTCTATTTTGGATGGGATTCCAAAAAACATGCCGGGACTGATACGTGCCCAGCGGATGCAGGAAAAAGCGGCAAATGTTGGGTTCGACTGGGCAGAATGGCAGCTTGCATGGGAAAAACTAAACGAAGAAATAGACGAATGGAGAGAATCGGTTGCATCCCAGGACTTTGAGAATCAGAGAGAAGAATTCGGCGATTTGTTATTCAGCCTGGTGAATGTTGGCCGTTTACTGAAACTGAACGCTGAGGATGCAATCCGGCTCGCTAACAAAAAATTTGAAGAACGATTCAAATACATCGAGAAAAAGCTTGGAGAGAACGGTAAAACCATCACTGATTCTAATCTGGAAGAAATGGATCAGTACTGGAATGAAGCCAAAAAGAAACAATAGAGAATTTGCCCTATAAGGAATCTTTTACGGAGCATATCTGTTTCTATAGCTATAAAAGTACACCATTTAAAACAATGCAAAAGCACTTCTAAATTCACCGTCACTTTTGTATTTTAGTAAACTTATATAGATGCACTGAACGGCTAAAATTCAGGACCAGATCAGCTCCTTTGCAGCTGCGTTACAGAAAACCGGGAAACGGCGGATACCAGTGCAATAACCTGTAATAAATTAATTAGATTAAAAAATGTCGGAGCACAACCTACAACATATTGATTTAAATGAATATCCACACATCAACAAGGGGTTAGATGGAATTGTGGCGTTCTCCACTACAAAAAGCAACATTAACGGCCAGACGGGTGAACTCATCTATTCGGGATATCATATTGATACGCTGGCAGAAAACGCCACATTTGAAGAAGTTTGTTTCTTACTGTGGAACGACAGGCTGCCAAACAAATCAGAGTTGGATGAGCTTCATTTAAAATTACAGGCAAAACGAGAGTTACCTGAACCGATACTCACGTATATTAAAACCACAAATCCAAAAGCTGAACCTATGGCTGTGGTTCGCTCCGCTGTTTCCATGCTTGCAGATTTTGTTGATAGTACTGAAACGGACACGGAAAATGCAATTACGATGACAGCCCAGATGCCAACCATTATTGCAGCATTCGACCGGGTGCGAAATGGCAAGGACATAGTTGCCCCTCTTAAAGACGGCAGCACAGCTTTTAATTTTTTATATATGCTGAATGGCGAGAAACCGGGACAAGCCGCTGAACGTACAATGGATCTCTGCCTGGTTCTTCATGCAGAACATGGAATGAATGCCTCCACTTTTACATGCCGATCAATCTGTTCCACCGAATCCGACATGTTCTCAGCCGTTACCGGTGCAATCGGTTCACTGAAAGGCCCTCTTCATGGAGGCGCGAATACTGCCGTTATGAATACACTGCTTAAATTGAAAGAGCAGGATGAAAATGCAGATCCCGTTGCATTTACAAAAGCCAAACTCGATCGCAAAGAAAAAATTATGGGCTTCGGACACAGAGTTTATAAAACGTTTGATCCAAGAGCATATCATCTCCGGAAAATGTCCAAAGAGCTTTCCGAAGAAACCGGGCACGTATATCTCTACGAGTGGTCGGAAGCTATGGTAAAAACCATGAAAGAGGAAAAAAACATTGATCCCAATGTAGACTTCTTTTCAGCCACAGTATATTACTCCTTAGGTATCCAGCCTGACCTCTACACCTGCATCTTTGCTATGAGCAGAATCTCTGGCTGGACAGCCCACTTCTTCGAGCAAAAAGCAAACAACCGGCTTATTCGCCCGAGGGCACTCTACATCGGTGAGAAAAACCTGCCCTGGGTACCAGTAGAAGAGCGTTGATAAAACAAAATATGTTTTGACCTAAAAGCCCTGTCAAACTTTGTTCGACAGGGCTTTTTTGTTTGTTGTAACATAACATTATTGGGCTTCTCTTCTGAAGAACCCGGGGTGAACGTATACCGCACAGTATAGCCACGGGTGTCGAGATGTAGAAAAACGACGATAAGGTTCGCAGGAACAAGATCATTGGTCAGTGCAGCGGTACGGTGGTGTCACTGTGGCGGTGCGGGGTCAGAATCCCCTCGATTCAACTTGTCACCGATACGCAATGGACACTCGGGGACGGGGTCAGGGCTCGCTGTCCCCCGGGCTACATGGGGGAATCGCTACGCGGGTAAAAAGAGGAGCGCTTCGCGATTTCCCTCATTGCGACCGGGGCTATTCACGTTGCACCCGGGGTGGCTATCCAGTATCACATTCTGTTATATCGGGTCATATTTCCTCAGCAATCCGATACCTGCTAAAAGAAATTAAGCTGAAAGCTGACTGCCCTGAGCTTTATCGTTGATAACCAAGACCATTCGTCACCCGCAACGTTACCTGTAACGCCACATTTTGAATTGATAAAATAATCAATCACATTTAATGAATGCGTGTAATTTAACTGCCGGCCCGAATTAATTTGTTGCAGATTTTTTTGCACAAGATATTCATGCAGATAACCTCTTAGAGTATAGAATATCCAACATTCACAATTCCAACAATGTTCAAAAGCAAAGAAATACGATGGTTTACAGAAAAACAGGACCGCATAATCCTGGATTGGTTCGAATCAAAAGGTTTGAATTTCGAGAATACAGAATCCAGGACCGATTTTTACCTGCCACTGGCGAAAGACGATCTGAACATCAAACTGCGTGAAGGGAATATCGAGGTAAAACACCGCATACGCCCGCCGGAAAAGGGCATACTAACGGCAAGCGCACATGGCATATATGAAGAGTGGATTAAATGGAGCTTCGTCGCTGATCAAACCGACCGGTTATCTCATGAAATTATCACTGAAAGAAAATACAGTTGGACTGAAACCGTGAAAACCCGTATCGGGGTCAAAATTAAAATCGATAACAATGCCAGTGGCAAATACGAAATTGTCTCTATCAAAGATTTCATCAGCAGCGGGTGCCAGGTTGAGTACACGAAAATACTGATTAACAAAAAAGTGTTCTATACCTTTGCATTCGAATGGTTTGGTGATCCTTTCCCGGACTTGAGTGAATCCTTTCTGGCACAAATCCCCGGTGACGCTGTTTTAAAACCGGAGGTTTCAATGGGATATGCCTGCTTCCTGAATACGTTGCGCCATTGAAGAAAGATTAGATGACAGTATGTAAAAGTTTGGATATGTTCTGTCATTTCACTGCGTAATAATCGCTTCGCTCGGTGCATTTCGTGAGAATAGTTGCGCTCGGAGCGGCCTCTGATCTACCCGCAGGAATCTATAGCAATGTTAACACAACCCAGAAAAAACCGTCCATTTGGATAGATTATTTTTTTTATGGCCAGAATTCATGATTCATATCAAGAAATACAATTCAGGGCAGGGATAACGTAACGGGATCGAAATTTTTTTTAAGAAAATGTTTGAAATTTGGTGCTTGCGCCAAAGGCGTCCCGTTGGGAGAATTTGCCCCGAAGGGATCACTTTGTGGAATTTTTTTTCATTTTTGGTCAGAATATAAATTTATAGACACTAAAAATTTTATGTGTAAATAGATAATTCTTTCAAGAGGTTTTTATTATCATGTATATATAAGGCTGATTTATCAACAAGAACTAACCTACTTTCATGAAAAACGGGAATACATTTTCATTTTCAGCATTAACCGTATTACTTCTTTTCCTTTTTTGCCTCCAAACTTCAATCCAGCCGGTTATGGCACAGACATGGAACCCAAATTGGGATTCAATATTAAAGCATGAAACTCCTGAATGGTTCAGAGATGCAAAATTTGGCATTTTTATCCATTGGGGTGTCTATTCAGTTCCTGCCTGGGCACCGCGCGGAATGTATGCCGAATGGTACCCGAGATATATGTATCAAAAAGATCATCCGGTATACGAATATCACAGCAAAACCTGGGGTGAAGATTTCAACTACGAAGATTTTATTCCTCTTTGGAGGGCCGAAAACTGGGATCCTGACGAATGGGCTGATCTCTTTAAACGGGCTGGTGCGAACTATGTAATACCGGTAGGTGAACATCACGATGGATTTCCGCTTTGGGATTCCGGACTTACCCAATGGAACGCTGCTCAAATGGGCCCGGAAAGGGACCTTATTGCCGAATTAGGAGAATCTGTTCGGGCGCTCGGTATGAAATACGGGCCTTCTTACCACGGATTGCTCAACTATTATACCCCTGAATACTCTGGGCCGCATCCCGAATATATCAATGAGAACTATATCGAGTTCATGCATGCTAAAATGCGTGAAATTATTGATCTTTTTGAACCCGATATCCTTTGGCTCGATGGAGACTGGGTGCAGCCGCTGGAGGTGTTTCGTACACGGGAAATAATCGCCTACTACTACAACCGTGCAGAGGAATGGGGCAAAGAGGTGGCTGTTAACGACCGCTGGGGCCAGGTTCGCGGGATTTTCGGTGATTTCTTTACCCAGGAGTATGAGTATGATGTGATAGACCAGCTTATCGATCACAAATGGGAAAATACCCGTGGCATGGGTCAGTCTTTCGGATATAACAGCAATGAACCTGAAGAGGATTACATGACTGTAACCGAACTCATTCAGCTGCTTGTGGATAACGTCTCGAAAAATGCCAATTTATTGCTGAATGTAGGCCCTAAGGCAGACGGCAGCATACCGGAAATTCAAAAGAATCTGCTGCTCGGAATAGGTAAATGGCTTGAAGTGAACGGAGACGCAATTTATGGTACCCGGCCATGGTTTAAGGCTGAAGCGAAATCAACTCAAGGTGATGATATCCGCTTTACATGGAAAGATGGTACTCTTTATTTGATGTTGATGGATAAAGCAGAAACTCAGAGTATTACCATACCATGGGTTCTCCCCGTTGAACATGCTCATATTGCGCTGCTTGCTTCAGGTGAAACATTGAACTGGACACTGAATGATAATAACCTGACAATTGAGCTTCCCGATCAACTGCCGGGAGAACATGTTTATGTTCTCACAATTTCTGATGATCCGGGTTACCTGATGCAGCGCAACCGTTAATGTTATTAACCTGAGTTAAATTCTAAATTGTCTATTGTATAACTAAGAGATCGGAAAAGACTTCCGAAGTCTGCCAACCCCTCATAAAATCTCCAATTGAATTTGAAGTAATAACACTCTGAAACAAACCGAAAGACTTCGGAAGTCTTCTACGATTCCACTTATGCGTTGTGGGGTCAAAACCCCCTCGATTCAGCTTATCACCGATATGGGATTGTCGCTCGGGGGCGGGGAGGTATGCTGCCTTTTACCCCGGACTACATGGGGGAATCGCTGTGCGATTTCCCTCATTGCGCCCGGGGCTAACTCCGGGGTGGCTATCCCGGGTTAGAATAACCAGCTACAAAAATGAGATGGCTCATCTTGGCATCGTGTTTTATTGCATCATACATCCACCATTTATATCCATTTGATAATCAATATCTATCCCTTTTTTACAGAACCCAGGTTATCAGATTTACGAAGGTTATTTAAACCGGATTTTCCTATTATGGCTGATATTTTAACAGTACAAAACTGGTAATAAATCTAAAATTATATACTTACTGCTGCTCCCAAACCGATGCCAGCTCCCAAAAATCAAGTTGATCCACAACCGCTTCTCCGCCTTTTGAATAAAGTACTATACCGGTGCTTTCAGGATCAGGGAAAATTCGTGTGGTCAGTACGGTTTTGCCATCATTTACGAACAATTCCACGGATGACCAGTCAACGTATAGATGCAGCCGCAGTTTACCATCTTCAAGAGATACAGGGGCCTCATAGCTGCCGGGAAAATGTTCACTAAACCCGGTCTCTCCAGACCGGGTTCTGTCCAGTTTTAGTATTTCGTTTTCATTGTCATACGTAATCACTGTTTCTTCGTTTTCACCTGTTCGAACTTTGAAGCCAAACGTTTCCGCATCTGCCGGGTCCAATACCAGCAGAAGTTCATATGCCGCCCCACTTATTCCGTGTTCATCCATCGCAAGGCGGCTTTCGCCTGGTATGGTCAGGCCGCTCAGCTGCACATGATTACGCCTCAGGGTTTGTAATTCCTGAACGGGTCGCTGTACCAGGCGCACCTCGCCACCGATGTTTTCCAGGTGCAGTGATCTTGGTATTGACTGCATACTTCTCCAGGGGTCTGTAGGGATTACATTGGCATAACTCCAATTGTTCGACCAGCCCACCCATAACCTGCGACCGTCTTCTTCAGGTATATTGTTCCAGGTTATAGCCGCATAAAAATCGGTACCGTAATCCACCCACAGCGGCCCTTCCCCTTCAGCCGGGCTTTCAGGGATAAAATGTGAGCCGGTCCATTCGCCAACGAAATACTGGGAGCCTGAGCCACCTGCAACCGAACCGGGGTTCAGGTCTACATGCAGCACCCATTTCTGGTTGTCCGGGTCACCGTTTACCGGTAATTTAAACAGATCGGGGCACTCCCAGATGCCTCCGGTGGCGCCAGCCGGTCCAAAATCACTTAAAAATTCCCAGTCAATAAGGTTATCGGACGCGTAAAACTGAACTTTATGCTGTGTTGGAAGCGCAACTACCATAAGCCAGCGTCCCATTTCGTCAATCCAGGAAACATTGGGATCACGGAAATCGGGATCATCAAACTCAAGTACCGGGTTACCGTCATATTTCGTAAACGTTGTGCCGCCATCAGTGCTGTAAGCCAGAGATTGCGCCTGCCATGTAGAACCGTCATTTCTTGTGTAGTGACTTGTATAAACGGCTACCAGGGGTGGAATGCTTCCATCTCCAAAACCGCTGGTGTTTTCATGATCCACCACGGCACTTCCCGAAAAAATTCCCTCCTCCTGCTCTTTCCCATAGGGAATTGCCACCGGCCGGTGTTCCCAGTGAAGCATGTCGGGGCTTACCGCATGCCCCCAGCTCATGTACCCCCATCGGCTGCCAAATGGGTTATATTGGTAAAAAAGATGGTATTCACCGTTAAAATAAACAAGGCCGTTAGGATCATTCATCCAATGAATACGCGGGGTAAAATGGTACTGCGGTCGGTACCTTTCCCTGTAATCCACATCTGCTTCAAGGTGCTGGTTAATCAGATCAGACCTGAACTCATACCCGGCCGGTTCATCAGCCCTGTCGCACCCGTTCAAAAAAAGAAAGTTAAAAATAAAGGCAACAGATATAACAAATATGATGGAAACTGGTTTCATAGATACAAATGTTTAAATCAGATTAAGTAACAGGAACTTGTAATTTCTAAAAATTTAATCCTATTCAAAAATCGAACTCAATCAAATTATAAAAATGAACCAATCAGTTCATAATTATTTGTAGTTTTAGGCAATTTCAGAAGTGCCACTAATTCAAACCTGATTAATGCAGACATTTTCCCTTCAGCCCGATTCATCAAAACCTGTTTCGAATCCGAATTTTATCAAGGAACTCAATGAGCAGCAGCGAAAAGCCGCAACGCATGTAAACGGTCCCCTGCTCATCGTTGCGGGAGCCGGCAGCGGTAAAACCCGGGTTTTAACCTATCGAATCGCCTACCTTCTCCAGCAGCATCATGCTCTGCCACATCAGATACTGGCCCTCACATTTACCAATAAAGCCGCCAGGGAAATGCAGGAGCGCATCCAAAAACTTATTGGTGACCGGGCATCAGGACTTTGGATGGGAACTTTTCACTCCATCTTTTCCAAAATACTCCGGTTTGAAGCCGAAAAAATTGGGTTTTCATCCAATTATTCAATTTATGACACCAATGATTCGGAAAATGCCATTAAGCTGGTTTTGAAAGAGATCGGGCTCGATCCAAAAGAAATCAAACCGCGAACCATTCAGCGGAAAATCAGTGATGCAAAAAACCAGCTCATACTGCCCGACGCTTACAAATCACGTTTCGTTTACAGCACACTGGATGATATCACGGCCCGGGTCTATGAAATTTACCAGGTACGCCTGGAACAGGCCAATGCCATGGATTTTGACGACCTGCTTATCAAGCCGGTTAAGCTTTTTACAGAGCATCCCGATATTTTGGAAAAATACCAGGAAAAATTCCGGTATTTACTGATCGATGAATACCAGGATACCAATCACGCACAGTACAAAGTTACCAGCATGCTGGCCGATAAATACCGTAACCTGTGCGTTGTGGGTGATGATGCCCAAAGCATTTATTCCTTCAGGGGAGCGGATATTACGAATATCCTGAACTTTAAATCTGATTATGACAAGGCCGTAGAGATACCCCTGGAGCAGAATTATCGATCCACCAAGTTTATCCTGCAATGTGCCGATTCAGTTATCAAACAAAATCAAAAGCAGCTTCATAAAACACTCTGGACCGACAATTCACAGGGTGAGACAATCACATTACTTGAAAATTTTGACGAGCGTGACGAGGCCAACCGGGTTGTTAATTATATCCAGGATTTATCATTAAGATTCGGCTACCAGTATAATAATTTTGCCGTACTATACCGCACCAATTACCAGAGCAGGGTATTTGAGGAAGCGTTGCGAAGGAAAAATGTACCTTACCAGCTTGTGGGCGGACTCTCTTTTTACCAGCGCAAAGAGGTAAAAGACGTACTTGCTTATTTAACCCTGCTGGTTAACCCGGAAGATGAACAGGCACTGCTTCGAATTATAAACGAACCTGTAAGGGGCATCGGAAATAAAACACTCAATGAAATCCTGAAAAAATCAAGGAATGAAAAACGGAGCGTTTGGAGCATATTGAGAAATGTTGAATCAGCCGACATTTATAAACCGGCCAAAGCAAGAATCGGCGAATTTATTGATATGATCGATTCACTTCGCAGCCAGCTTCAAAGCGGTGCAAAAATAACCGTGATCACCAGGCAACTACTGGAACAGAGCGGATATGTGAAGGCTCTTGTTGAAGAAAACAGTGCCCAGTCGCTTACACGGCGCGATAACGTCCTCGAACTGCAAAACGCAATAGCGTATTATGAGAAAAATACAAAAAATGCCAACCTCGCTTCTTTTTTGCAGGAGATCAGCCTAGTTACCGATGCAGATAAGTACGACGAAAACAAACCTGCCGTTACCCTGATGACCGTACACGGCTCCAAGGGGTTGGAGTTTCCCGTGGTATTTATCGTGGGATTGGAAGAAAACCTTTTCCCGATGGGTGCGCGCGATGGTGAAAATTCAAATATCGAAGAAGAACGGAGACTTTTCTATGTTGCAATCACACGTGCTCAAAAACATCTTTTTTTCAGTTACAGTAAAATGAGGTTTAAGTTCGGAGAAGAGCAACGCCAGGCCCGCTCCCGTTTTCTGGACGAAGTAGACCCGGGTGTTGTGCGCACAGAAACCGGTGCCACAATCAGCCAAAATAACCGTGACAATGGCACCAGTGATAATAACGGAGATGACATAAACATAGAATATGACTGGCAAAGCCCCATCCAATCCAAAAAACCGGGCTCTACGGGCAATTCATTCACATATGAGTATGACGATGATCCATTTCTTGTGGGAACGGTAGTGCATCATCCCACCTTTGGTACCGGTAAAATAATTCAGAGAAGCGGAACAGGAAAAGACACTCGTGTTGTTGTATTTTTTAAAAACAGGGGGCAAAAAACACTTATGTTGCGTGCAGCCGGGCTCCAGGTAACTTAAAAGCCACAAATTGAACAAAACAGATACATACCACAGAATTTTCCGGATTCTTATATTTTTTTTCTTCACGCTGCAAAATCCGCTGGTTGCACAAATATCCATAAATTCTGTTAACACAGGGCTTGGCGGTGGTGGCACGGCCTATATTACCGGATTTGAAGCATTATTTGTGAACCCGGCGAATTTATACATACAGGATAAGAATTACTCTTTACAAATCAGTCTGCTTCAGGGCGGCTATTATTTTGATTCCCTGTTACCCATAACCGGATACAATGACAGATTTAACCGTTACCGGGATGCGATCAATCATTATGACCCCGACTCGAATGCATTTCTACTCAATGATAACAGCAGAAACCAGGTACTTGAACGGAGTTTTAATGAAACAAGGTTAAACGGAGAATTTTCCACAATAACCGATTTTTACTGGCTTGGGATAAAATGGATAAGGCCAGAACGGAGTTACGCCCTTTCTTTTAGAACACGAATGGCAAGCCGTTATAAAATGGGCAGAGGATTTTTTACTTCATTACCGAACGAGAGAAATGGAAATTTTCTGTTGGACCAGTCTTTAAGGCAGCGTTATGAAGTTTTACATGAATTCTCATTCGGATTTGCTGAATCGTTTACGTTTCTCAATGGGCTGGATCCGAAACTTTCTGAATTTATCATAGGCGCTGCACCAAAAATAGTTTTGGCAGGTTCTCACATCGATGCTTCTTACACTAACCGGTATGAATTCAACGATGCCAACAATATGTGGAACCAAAATCTTGGTTATCGGCAAACTTCATCAGGCATGGTAAGTTACCGTGCTGAAGAAAAAATTGTTGAACCCGCACTGCAGCCAATACAGGCTACTTATTCACTAACCGATTTGCTGCAACCATCCGGTATTGGTGCCGGCCTCGACATTGGAATAACATATCTAATTACATTTGGCGATGATTTATCAATGTTTCGCAGGCAAAACGAACCTACAGAAAAATCTCTTCGTCTTTCTTTTTCTGTAACCGACCTGGGTGCTGTTTATCATTACAAAAATCCACTTACCATCGAAAGCGGAACCGTTGAGATTGACTCGAGCCGTATCGCACCTCCGGCTGACATTCTATACTTTGGGGCACCAAACGAGCATTTAAGTTTTTTAAACGGTTTGCACGATTTCCAATCGTTAACTCAAAACATCACCAGCCAAAAACGTTCCTATGATACACTGCTTCCCCTCGCTGTTAATACGGGAGGGCTGCTCCATTATAAGAGATTTAAATTAATGGGTGATATCAGTTATTCGATTGTACAAAGTGCGTTCAGGTCATCAGGTTTTTCAAGTTACCTGGGTATTGAAGTGCGCCCTTTTCAATTTTTACCTATTCGCGGCGGTACCCGGCTTGCACCTCACCTGCAGGGTTTTTATAGTTTAGGTACAGGTATCGAAACAAACTGGTTCGATCTGAATGCGTCTGTCCTATTGAAAACAAGAAATAACTCCCCAACATCCGAAATTCTTGGCGCCTCAGTAGTTGGCATCAAGTTTTACCTTTGAGTTTATACTGAAATTGTAACTGAGTACCATCCATAAACAAAATCTAACTGCACAAAAATTATGACCAACTGTCAGAAACAATAGAACCAAAAACAAATTGGCAGAACCAATGTATTTATCCTGACTTTATGGTAGCATCGGCTTATTTGGCTTTCATTTTGCCGATGAAGTTGAAAAATCAGAAATCATATAATTAATTACCCCATATGTTTGATCCGCGATTAAAAATTCTAACTGCATTTGAAGATCAAAACGAAGGCTTTGACGATTTTGAACAGGCTATTCCACTTTTGTCTGAAGAGGAAGAGAGAAAACTCACTGAATCTGAAGTACCAGACAGCCTGCCAATTCTGCCTTTAAAAAACACGGTACTCTTTCCGGGTGTTGTTGTACCAATCACCGTAGGGCGCGACCGTTCGCTTGCGCTGGTAAAAGAAGCTTATGAATCCGATAAGATTATCGGTGTTGTAGCCCAAAAAGATGAAAGCGTTGAAGACCCCCATCCAAAGGACATCTATAAAATGGGTACAGTTGCCCAGATTTTGAAACTCATCAAAATGCCTGATGGCAGCAAAAGTATTGTAATTCAGGGAAAAAGTGTATTTGAGATAGATGAAATTACCCAGGTTGATCCATACTTCAGGGCAAAAGTAAAAGGAATTCGCCAGGTGATGGATTTAACTGGTATTGAAATGGATGCATCCATGCGCTCCATTAAAGAAACAGCTACAAAAATTGTAAATCTTTCTCCTAATATACCCTCTGAAGCGTCTATTGCCATAAATAATATATCGAGCCCGACATTTTTGCTCAATTTCATCTCCTCAAATTTGCAGGTATCACTTTCTGACAAGCAGCAAATTCTGGAATTCATGCATTTCTCCAAACGGCTCGAAAAAGTGATGGAGTATCTTAACAAGGAACTCCAGGTATTGAATTTAAGTGAGGAAATCCGTTCAAAGGTTAAAACGGATATTGATGATCAGCAGCGCGATTTTTACCTGCGGCAGCAGATGAAAGCGATACAGGAAGCGCTTGGAGAAGATTCCGAACAACAGGATGTGGCCAAACTTCGTGAACGGCTGAATGCGAAAAAGAATGTTCCTGAATATGTAATTAAGGAAGCGGAAAAAGAGCTGCAGCGATTGGATATGACTCCAAGTGCATCCCCTAATTACGGAATAATCCACAGTTATGTTGAGTGGATTCTTGATCTCCCCTGGGGTGATTATTCAGAAGATAAACTTGATTTGAAGAAAGCCCGAAAAGTTCTTGATGAAGACCATTATGGGCTGGAAAAAGTAAAGAAACGGATCATCGAATACCTTGCCGTATTGAAACTGAAAAAGGACATGAAAGCGCCAATACTCTGTTTTTATGGCCCTCCCGGTGTTGGTAAAACATCACTCGGAAAAT
>RECI01000208.1 GCA_007694095.1 Balneolaceae bacterium
GCCTCTTGGTGCCGGTGGTATGCCATCGAGGTGGAAGCGGCCAAGGGTTCGGTTATCCTGGGCTTTTGCCCGTTCACCCTGGAGAATATGAATCTCCACACTTGTTTGGCTGTCGGCAGCAGTAGAGAATACCTCCTTCTTGCTGGTTGGTATAGTTGTGTTGGATTCAATCAATTTGGTCATTACTCCGCCAAGTGTTTCAATGCCAAGTGTAAGTGGTGTAACATCCAGAAGCACTACATCGTCCACTTCACCGGAAAGAACACCTCCTTGAATAGCAGCTCCAACAGCCACTACTTCATCCGGATTCACACCTTTGCTGGGTTCCTTGCCAAAAAACTCTTTTACAACTTCCTGGATTTTTGGAATCCTGGTTGAACCACCCACAAGAATCACCTGGTCAATTTCTTTTTTAGTGATTCCGGCATCTTTAATGGCTTTCTCGCATGGACCAATGGTTCGTTTCACGAGATCGTCAACAAGCTGCTCAAATTTCGGCCTGGTAACATCTATGTTCAGGTGTTTCGGGCCCGACTCGGTTGCCGTGATAAATGGCAGGTTTACATTGGTTTTTTGTGAGCTTGAGAGTTCAATCTTGGCTTTCTCAGCCGCATCTTTCAGCCGCTGCATAGCCATTGGGTCTTTTCGAAGGTCGATACCCTCGTCTTTCCTGAATTCATCAGCCAGAAAATTAATAAGGCGCTGATCAAAATCATCTCCGCCAAGGTGGGTATCGCCACTGGTAGATTTTACTTCGAATACACCATCACCCAGTTCAAGAACCGATACGTCGAATGTACCACCACCCAAATCGTAAACAATGATGGTTTGATCGGTATCTCTTTTATCAAGACCGTATGCCAGTGATGCAGCCGTTGGCTCGTTGATAATTCTCTTCACATCAAGACCGGCAATTTTACCTGCTTCCTGGGTCGCCTTTCTCTGTGCATCGTTAAAGTATGCAGGTACCGTAATCACTGCTTCTGTTACCTTTTCCCCCAGGTATTCCTCGGCAGTTTGCTTCATTTTCTGAAGAATCATTGCCGAAATTTCCTGTGGAGCGTATTTTCTGTCGTCAATCTGTACACGGGCTGTGCCATCATCTTCAGATTTCACAACCTTGTAAGATACCTGGCCAATCTCCTCTTTTACCTCGTTATACATCCGGCCCATAAACCTTTTAATTGAAGAGACGGTCTTCTGGGGATTTGTAATAGCCTGTCTTTTGGCAGGTGCTCCAACCAAACGCTCTCCGTCTTTGCTAAATGCTACAACCGAAGGCGTGGTTCGGCCGCCTTCTGAGTTTTGAATCACAATAGGCTCGTTGCCTTCCATTACTGAAACGCAGGAGTTCGTAGTGCCCAAGTCAATTCCTATGATTTTACCCATAATTATATTCCTTTTTTCTTTATTACTTTGATTATACTCGTTATTTGATCGGGATGGATTGCGAACTGTCTTCGCTTTCCAAACCAGTTTTTGAAATTTTTATTCGTAAAACACCGTCTTTAAAAGCTGCTGATATGGATGCAGTATCCACATTATCCGGAAGGGCGAATGATCGGGAAAATGAACCCTGCCTTCTTCCGGTTTTTTTCAGTACTTCTCCATCTTCAAGATACAGTTCGCGCTCACCGTTAACGGTAAGTACCCTGTCTTTTAATTTTATCTGGATCTGTTTTTTGTTCATGCCCGGTAAATCCATCAGAATGGAATAAATTTCATCACTTTCCACCAGGTCGCAATCGGGATTAAATCCGATATGAGGACTGTGAGGTTGAGCCACTTTTTCCACAAACTGCTGGATATCCTTACCAAGCTTTGAAAGTTGTTTTTCTATATCGATGGTGAAATTGCTCATAGTGTGTCTTTTTCCCTCTTAATAGAGCAACCTCAATGCCAAATAATTTCACTTCAGTGGTTCACTGACGTATTGACATAGATAAAATAAAAAATGTGACCTGATGCCAGTTTCCGGAATTGTTACCTGCTGATTTGTTCCAGGTGATTCCAGAATTCAGGATAAGATATGGCAGTACACTCTGCATCCATAATCGCAGATACTTCTTGCGACTTTGTTGCAAGTACAGCAGCAGCCATGGCCATACGATGGTCATGATAACTTGGAAAAACAGCTGCTTTGGGTATAAAATCTTTTTTCCCGTGAATTGTAATCCCGTCGTTTTTCAGTTCAACTGCGGCCCCGGAAAGTGTCAAAATCTCTGCCATGGCAGAAAGCCTGTCAGTTTCTTTATGACGTAATTCGCCGGCTCCTGTAATATTTGATGTGCCTTCCGCAAAACACATCGCAACCATTAAAACGGGAAGTTCATCGATACAATTAGGAATGAATGCCGGATTGAGATCTATTGCCTTTAATTCAGCAGGTTCTATTCTTACATCGGCAACCGGTTCTTTTCCTTCCATCCGGGGATTTTCAGTAATAATGGATGCACCCATTTCTTCCAGTATCCGCAGAGCAGCAATTCTGCTTGGATTCATTCCAGTATGTTTGATGATAAGTGAGGCGTTGTTATGAATGGTTCCCGAGACAAGCCAAAATGCTGCCGCCGAAAAATCACCCGGTACGGTATAATTCTGTGCCGGTAAAATATCACCCCTGCTGCTGCGAATAATTTTTCCCGTTCCATAAGGTTCTGATTTTAAATCCAGCAATCGCTCGGTATGGTCCCTGCTGAGAACCTGTTCTATTACTTCAACAGGTTCTTCGCTGAACAGGCCAGCGAGTAATACTGCCGATTTTAGTTGTGCACTTGCTATCGGTAGCGGGAATCTCATGCCCCGGAGCCCACTGTGCCCGGATACCAGCAGCGGAGCAAAATCACCATTTTTCCCCTTTATTATACAGCCAAGTGCATTCAGCGGATCGATTATTCGTTTCATTGTCCGGGAAGAGAGTGATTCGTCTCCAATAAGCTCACACGTAATTCCTGCCCCTGCCACAATGCCGCCAAGCAGCCTCATCGTTGTACCGGAATTGCCGCAATCGAGCGGTTCTCCGGGAATTTGAAGACCATCCCTGCCAACTCCCCGGATTGTAACTCCGTTTTCATCAGATTCAATCCTCACACCAAGCTGTTTCAGGCAAGCGAGCGTGCTTTGCGGATCTGCGGCAGCAGAATAATTACGTATCACACTCAGTCCGTCCGAAATGGCTGCAAACATGGCTGATCTGTGAGAAATGGATTTATCGGGTGGCGGGGTTATTGTACCATTCAGTACGTTAACCGGTTTTATCTGCTGAATCATCTGTTAGTTACTTTGGAGCAGGCGCTGCGCTTTTCTTGCCCCGGAAGTTCCCGGGTAGTTCTCCACTATGGAATTGAGCAGGGCAATAGCATCGCCTCTTCTGCCTTCCCTTATGTATATTTCTGCCGTTTTGTACTGTGCCTCTGCCACCCAATCGCCGAATGCTTCAAAAAGCACTCTCACTTTTGAATACTCGTCGAGTGCAGCCTGTCTGTTGCCCTCAGAAAAATATGTTTCTCCAATTAAAAATTGCGCCTCGGCTCCAACTTCTGTTGTATTCGATCCTGCCACCAGGTTAAAAAAGCGCCGGGCTTCTTCAACCCTCCCATCACTATACAGCACTTTACCCAAACCAACCCGTGCTGCATCATTTTCCGAATTAACGGACAGCACCCTTTCGAAGTTTTGCCGGGCATTCGACCTGTTTTGAAGTGCAAGATGGGCATTCCCCATGCCAAGATATGCATCCTGCAGGTATTGTGGATCGAGGCTAGCGAGCTGTTCAAACCTTCTCAACGACTCCTGATAATTTCCGCGTATATAATGAATTCTTCCCAATTCAATTAAGGCAGGGCCTATTCTCTCCGATTCCGGAAAATCATTGACAAGTGTTTCATAAGCTTCCACCGCACCAGCCAGGTTATTTGTCCGCTGAAACGCATCAGCCATATTGAAGTAGGCTTCCGGCATCAGGTTTCTGTTATTTGTGATCCGGAGGTATTGTCTGAATTCCCTTACGGCTGCTTCATAATCACCTGACTGGAATACATTCTCTGCCTGACGGAATCTGAGACGGTCTGCGGTGGCTGATGTCGGGTTATCTGCAAGAAATTCTTCAAGAATATCCGTACTTGTATCAAAGCCTCCTGCAGAAAGCTGGGCAAATTGAATACCGTCAATTGCTTCAATGATATACCGGCTTCGCGGGTACTCGTCCAGAACCCGCTGATACGCTGCAATAGCCGCTTCAAAATTACCGGCATTATAATGTGAATCCCCGATATTATATTGCGCCCTGGCAGCCCACTCCGTTCCGGGATATCTGCTGATCACCGATTGGAATTCTTCGATGGCCTGATCATAGTTGCCTGTATTAAGGTAGATATAAGCTATGTTATACTGTGCCTGTTCTCTCAGACGGCTGAACGGATAAATCCTTAACAATCTTCGAAACTGGGTTACTGCTTCAAAATTGCGGTTCATTCTGTAATAACTATTGGCAACCTGGTACATGGCATAATCACCGCCGGGGTCGGCACCGATTGTTGCACTGTAGTATTCCATCGCTTCATTGTACCTGCTCTGTGCAAAAAAAGCGTCCCCAATTCTGAGCCTCACATCGGTTTCGTACGGGTAAAGTGCAATGGGTGGGGGCTCATAATTATTCAGAAAATCGATCAGTGGGCCGGTTACATTGGCAAAGTCTCCCATCATAAAGTACGACCAGCCCAAGCTGTATTTAGCGGCACCAATCATTTCATGATCGGGGAATCGGCGAATAAATTCTGCAAACTGTGCTGCAGCCCTATCGTAATTACCCGACATATAATTGGCATCTGCGCTCCAAAACAGGGCTTCCTGCCCAATTTCTGAATTCGGTGCCTCTCTGTATACACTTTCAAAATCCGGCAGTGCTTCATCATAAGCCATGTTGTAATACATAACCCATGCACGTTGAAATCTTGCCTGCCTCTTCAGTGCAGGATCAAGGTCATCAATTTGGCTGGCTAAATCGAATGAATCAATTGCCCTTGAATATTCACCGTTTGCATAAAACGCTTCACCTAAAAATGTTAAAACCTGTGCAGGATTTTCAAGTGTCCGATACTCCCTTGCCAAAGGAAGCAGAATATCAATAGCCTCTACATAATTACCGAATTCAAGTGCGGCAACAGCCCACTCGGTATGTGCCTGTTCGTAAAAAACCCCTCTTTCACTAAAACGGCTGCCAAATTCCCGAAATGCGTCGAGTGATGTTCTGTAGCGGCCTGCCAGCTTTTCGTTCACTGCCCTGTAGTACAGAGCTTTTCGTGCAATATCATCATTTCCGATAGCAGCTTCACCAAACGCCCGGGCAGCCCAATGAAAAATATCCTGTTTGTGATATACCCAGCCAAGGCCATAATACGCAATCCTCTCATCTTCGGGGTTGTCAACCCTTGTGAGATACTGACGGTAATACCTGGAAGCTTCAGGGAAATTATTAAGTGCATTGTAGCTTTCTGCAATCAGGTAGATGGCCTTTGTCCGGTTTTCCTCGTCCAGGTAAGGCAAAGCATCCTGGAATGCCTCAACGGCCTCATTAAACCGTCGCTGCTTGTAGTACGATTCACCTAAAGCTGTTCCAATACGTCTCGCTTCTGTGGTATTTGGATGCCTCTGGCGAAGTAATTCAAATGCATCGGCTGATTCATTAAATTTTTCTTCCTCAAGATAAAGGCGGCCCCTTGCATATAAAGCCCTTGCCGACCATACACTTCTGCGATGATCATTCGACAGGTCGAGAAAGTATTTTCTGGCTAGGTCATTATTACCACTTTCTGCAGCAGTTTCTGCCAGCGTATAGTAAAGTTCCGCGCGTTCATTATACGACTGCGGATAATTTAGTGCCTGATCCATCCGCCGGATTGCATCAGCATATTCCATTCTTTCCAGGTGATGGTATCCAAGCTCTTTTAATAAAACGGCTGAACGGTTGCTTCCAGGGTATCTCTGTACAAAACGGTCGGTATGTACCTCATTTCCTCTCGGATCAATTTTGAGAAATGCCCTTGCCCGGTAAAAATCAGCGGTTTCTGCAGCAACTTCGGTTGTACTCTCTGATTTTGCACTTTCAAAGTATGGGATCGATTCCGCAAACAGACCCAATTCGAATAGATGCAGACCGGCTTGGAACTCTTTTTGATAAGAGTCCTGCTGTTGCTGAGCGTATACGCTTCCACTCATCACTATGAATATCAGCGCGATAATAGGTTTAAGGAAACTGCGGCTCATGTATAAATTAAATCTGTGGATAACAAATGGGCAATAAGCTATGAATATATCAACTCGAAATGATTTGTTCCCGATATTTCAGGAATTTTTCAACATTTATAGTTCGAGATAGCGCATCAGCTCATCGGCTCTTGTTGTGAGATCGATCTGGAGAATGTCGTCACGATTTTCAGTTACAGCAATATAACCATGGCGCTCAAGTGATGACACAATTGCAGAAGTATCTTCATGGCTTAATTTAAGTGAAACCTGTATCATTACATCATTATTATTCGGCTGCTCTACCGTCAGCCCGAGAATTTTTGCTCCTTCGCTCTCAATTAAATGCACCAGTTTTGCCAGTGTAAAATCTGACCTGAGCATATGTACGGTGATAACTGAACCACTGGTGGTAATATTTAGCATATTGGAGAGTGATTCCAGCACGTCTCTCTTCTCAATAATTCCAATGTATTCGCCATTCCTGTCGGTAACCGCAAGAAGTCGTACTTCATGATGCAACATTTTCCGTGCAATCTCAAAAATATGCTGGTCAACATATGCGTAAATCGGGAAACGAATGTCTAGATCAGATATTGGAGCAGTTTCATCAACTACTTTGGCGAGATCATCAAAACGTACATGGCCTATGATGGTTTGCGTTTCCGGTTCCAAAACAGGTATGTTGGATGTTTGCCAGGCATCCATTTTGGCTAATGCCGCTGATACTGAACTTGATGGTTCAAGTGGTTTAAAATCTTTATTAACTAACTTTTTTGCTAACATGTTAAACTTCACTAAATGGTTTAATATCTGAAAGCATCGCCTCGAATTTTTCACGGTCTGCTTTAGACGTGGATCCTTTTATTTGAACGCTGTTTTCTTCATAAAGTTCTTTGTCAATCACTGCAACCTCGTGTAAAAATGCTACTGCTTTATAGTGTGATAACGGTACATTGTAAGAAAATGCTACGTAATCTTCCTCAATTAGTTTTTCCAGCCTTTCTTCAAGTTTTCCAATTCCAATTTCACGATGAGCAGATACATAAACTGCTCCGGGGTATTCACGTTTCAAATTTATCAACTCTTCTGGCAATAGCAGATCAATTTTATTAAAAACAAGAATTTTTTTGGCATTCTGAATCCCAAGCTCTTCCAGCGTCTTGTTCACAACATCAATATAGTCTTCAACCATACGTCCCGATGCATCAACAACATGAAGAAGCACATCAGCATCACGTACTTCATCTAGGGTGGATTTGAAGCTTTCTATTAAATGATGCGGAAGTTTCCTGATAAAACCCACGGTATCCGACAAAAGCACCTGATGATTTTCGAGTTCAAGCCGCCTCACCGTTGAATCGAGTGTTGCAAAAAGCCTGTTTTCTGCCAGAACATTTGAGGCTGTCATGGTATTCATCAAAGTGGATTTACCTGCGTTGGTATACCCTACAAGTGCAACTCTGGTAATGTGCTCCCTCCCTTTTCGCTGTGTTGTACGCTGCCGATCCAGTTTTTCTAGCTTGTCCTTAAGTACGGAAATACGCTTGCCAACCAGCCGGCGGTCGGTTTCGATCTGGGTTTCGCCCGGCCCTTTTGTTCCAATACCGCCTTTTTGCCTCGAAAGGTGGGTCCAGAATCGTGTGAGCCTTGGCAGCAGGTATTGCAGCTGAGCTAATTCCACCTGTGTTTTTGCAGCGGCAGTTTTAGCCCGCGAAGCAAAGATATCCAGAATAAGCCCGCTGCGGTCCAGAACTTTCACTTTTGTGATCTTCTCAATATTCCGGATTTGGGTTGCTGTAAGATCATCATCAAAAATTAAAATATCAGCATTTTTGTCTGCCACAACCTGCTTAAGTTCATGCAGCTTTCCTTTCCCGATGTACGTAGTGGGATCAGGATGGGGCCTGTTTTGCAGAATTTTTTCAACAGTTACAGCACCTGCCGTATCGCTGAGTAACGCGAGTTCATTGAGGTACTCTTCGGCAAGCCAGCGTGGTAATTCCGGGCCAAAAATTCCTACCAATACAGCTCTCTCCTTTTCAAAAGAGGGTTTTCTGATATCTTCTAACAAATTTTGATGACTTTAATGAAATGGTTTATTCGAATGCCTTGAAATCGAAAGACGAATCTGCTACCGGTGTCATGGTTTTTCCGATTTTCAATGAAACAATCTTATTGAATTTATCTGTTTTCTTATCTGGCACAAAGAGTTCGAGCCTTATTAATCGCCTGTTAAAAGCATAGAGAGGCTTCTCCTGGTAAATAAAAACATAATCAGAACCCCTAAGTGATGGCTTTTCCACGTAATCATTAATCTGATGCCAGGCTATTGTTTGAGACGGATCGTTAATATTTTTTACAATTCCGTGGTCAGTAATGTAAGCTTTTGAAGTGATAAAACTCGAAACAAACCAGCATAAACCCATCCAGGTGTAGCACCCTACAATAGAATAATAGATTTCAAGCTGGTTATGAATAACCACAACTGCCAAAAGTGCGGAAAATCCTAAAAAAAGAGTGGAAAAAAGCGGGTATCCTTTCAATTTACCCGATTTCCAACTAATACGGATGTTTCGCAGACGAAGTGCATTCGCTACAGTGTATGCCGCAAGAAAAGTTGAACCCAGCGTAAATAATGAAAGCAGCAATACAAACAGGCTGTGTATGTCAGTTGAAAAATTCATCCAAGTGTTTCTGCTTTATAATGTCGTGACACCATCGACTCCAATAGTAACAAAATGATTGCAATTATTACAAACCAATACCAAATTTCCCGTCCAAAAGTTGCAAATTCCAACTCCGTTAACAGGTCAGAACTGTCAAGGCCGGCATCAGCAGCTTTAACGTAACGAAATTTTGAGGCTAAAATCCTTTCCATCTCTGATAATCTTAACGTTGAGAGCTGTGATTCCATTGCATTTTGATTTGATGAATAGAGATAATTTCTCCCATTCACTTCTACTGTAAGCCATCCAGGCTTCCATTCAATTGCAGGATATGATATTAATGTTCCCCTGAAGGATTGTCTCCGTTCAGGCAAAATTATTTCTTCATCCTTAATGATCCGCACCGTTTCCACGTTCTGCTCCAATAAAGCGGTAAACTCTTCCCCAAGCGTATGGGTATTGAGATTTGCACCCTCACCCCTAACAAGGTATTCGAGGGTTCGGAAATAGAATGGTGCAAAGAATGGTTTAATCGGGAAATTAGACCAGCCAGGGTCGCTGCCAATAGCAGATATCATGATATTCCCATTACCAACCCGGACATCTGTTACCAGCGGGCTTCCAGTCCTTGTTTCAAGTACATTAACGGTTGAAGCACGGGATCTCCGTTCAATTTCGTAGAAATAGAATAATTCAGGTACATTGAGCCGGATTTCCTCATCTTCAGCTTTATCAAACATGTTGTTAAGAATGGGATGACCATCGCTGGGGGTCTGCATCCGGTCTACCGGGATAAATGAACCGTAACTGCCCCTCACGTTTTGGTAAGAACCTGCACCACTGTAGCTTAAGAGTCGGTTATAACTGTTTATATTTCCATCAGCAGCAGGCAACAACAGCAGTCCAGCCCCTTCCTGTACATAATCAACCAATGCCTGTGAAACATAATCCGGAATGTTTCTCACCCCATCCAGTATAACCGCATGATAGGTTGTCAGTTCTGAAATTGTGATTTCATCAATTCCCCTGAAATCAAACTGAAAGCGGTTCATTTCTTCATCTGCAATTTCTAACATCGGGCGCAGGTAGGAGGTGAAGCTTTGGGATGTTTGATTATCTGAAACCACAAGTATGTTCCGTGTTTCAGGCAACTGAATGGCTGCATAGTACCTGTTATCGAAAGTCAGTTCATCACCTTCAATCACCAATTCAATCGGTATGCTGCGTGTTTCGGTTAACGGAATTTCAAATAAAAATTCTTCGGCCAATCCTGTACCAAGGCCAAATGTTTGTTGTGACAATAGCTCTCCATCCATCATCATGCTGATGAATTTGTTGCTCGCACTGCGGTCTCCGAAATTTCTCACTGCAACCCTCAGCTGTATATTTCCGGTGCCATCACGCCCGCCATATTCAATACCAACACCTTCGAATCCGATATTAGAGGTTTCTGCTTCGCCAATTCTCATTACCTGGACATTGATATCCCTGAAACGTTCTGCTGATTCAAATTCTAAACCATCAAATTGGGTTGCCTGCGCATCGGTTATTATATAAAGCAGTTTATTGGGTTCGGGTGCATCTTTCAAATTTCTGGCCAGTGCATTCATTCGCTCTTTGACAAAATTGCCTGCATTCACGGATTCAATATTCCCCAACTGCCTCTCGGCAGCGCGTTTCGACAAAGCAGGCAGGTTCAGTGACTCACCGTTCGTTACATTCAGTAGAAACATGTCTTCATTACCCGAAATTTCAGTGAGCTTTCCCGCAAGGCTCAAAGCCTGGTCAAGGTACGGACCATTCCGGTCTACACGGTCCATACTCGGGCTGTTATCAATTAAAATTCCTATTACTTTTGGTTCCGATCCGGCAGTCCATCCAAATTCGGGCGGTAAAAACGGCCTGGCGGCAGCAAACACAAGGGCAATGATGGCTAAAACACGTATGGCAAGTAACAGCCACCTTTTCAATTTAATACGTTTTAAAGCTGTACTTTTCAGTGCATCAAAAAAAGCCAGTGTTGAAAAACGGATCTTTTTTGGTTTGCGAATATTCAACAGATATATCAACAAAGGCACTGCAACCGTTAACAGTGCGAATAAAAAAATTGGATTTAGAAAGCTCATTAAAAGAAAAGTTTTTACCTTAACATGCTTACAGATCGAAACATTTCTGCTCGTTCGGAAATAAGCTATGCTAATAACCATTCCATAACAAACATATTATCTAAAATCGGTGCAGTCTAAAGAAATTTTTCGGGTTGTTGGCTTATTCATCATATCGGTGTTCATATTAAAGGGATGCGGAAAACCAACAGCCGGCCATTGGTCTGAGCTCGTTCCCGAATCAACACTGTTCATTATTGTTCCGGAACAGCAAACTACCCTTGAACAGATGTTGTCGGCTCCATACATTCCTTGGTTTGATGATATCAGCCCGGCCGCTTTTCAGCTTGTGTCTGCTGTTCAGGAACATTCTGATGTACCTGTAATTACCGAAGCACTTCTACTGTATCCTGATACATCCAATGACTGGCAGCCCGTTTGGATTACACGGCGTGTTGACGGGCTATCAGGAACACTTTCTGCCAGATATCAGATGGAATTCGAACAAAACAGTTATGGATTTAAAAGGCATACCATTGAAAAACTTTTCCTGGCTGACCGAATCATATTCATTATTGATATCGGGAATTATACCATACTCTCCGAATCGAGCCTCGCAATCGAGAATATCCTGAGAACCATCAGCAGACAAAATCGTGCTGCAAATTTACGGGCAGAACAAATTGAACCCGGATCAATCATATTTAATACTCCCAGTCTCGATTTCTGGATTAAACAAATCGCCCAGGTTATTTACAGGCCTTACCTTACCGGAATCTTTGATGGCACATCACCGGTTTCCTTCCAATTCTTAAAAGGGGAAAATGAACCCTGGCAATGGCAATTACGGGGTGAACTTTCACTTGAGCCTGAAAAATCGTCACTGGTACAAAACTTCAGCCATGAAGCGGGCAGTTATCAATTAGAACGATTTATCCCCGCAAATGCAGCCTCTTTTGCCATCTTTCGCTCCGACCCGATCAGGGTCTCATTTGATGATATTGTACCGTCTTCTGAAGCCGACACTTTTTTGCTCAATGAAGGCAGGTATACCCTGGATTTGCGGCAGCACCTTGGCAATGAAACCGCATTTGTCTCATTTGCAGATTCCGGGCCTGCAAGCACCAGCGAATTTTTGTATCTGCGGATTGTACAAAACCCAAATGCTGTAAGGTCAATCTTTAATGAACTTTCATCTTCCAATATTGCTGTAAGAGATGAAAACACCTATTTCTTTAATAGCCAGGTTTTGGGCAGGCTGTTAGGTTCCGAGTTAAACCCGTCTGATAATTTTTATGTAACGGTTTATGACCGGGTAATTGCAATTGCGCAAAGAAAAGGACTGGCCGAAAGCATTGTAGGCGATACTGAGAGGCGCAGAGTTATGTTTTTTGACGATGAATATTCCCGAATCAGGGGATCTTTTTCTCAGCAAATCAGTGCACTTTTTTATGCTGATGCATCACGGTTCAGCCAATATGTTCAGCCGTGGTTGTATCCCCAAAATTATATGGGAACCTTGACTGGTATTGTTGATCAGTTAACTATTACAACGAGCTTGCAGCCTGGCGGGAATAAACTGGATGTTAAAATAACCAACTTTGAACGTGAACGAACCAGAAGGCCTTTCCGGGAGCATTGGGTCTTTCCTCTGAGTGATGCTGATATCACCGGAACTCCTGTTTTGGCTGATATAACAGGCAGCAACCGTAACGAGGTGATCTTCTCCACTGAAAACGGTACAGTATATGTACTGGCTTCAGATGGCACACTTGTGGTTCAAATGGCTACCGACGGTTCAGCGCCAGTAGGCAGTCCTGTAGTTTATGACTGGTATGGCAACAACCAAAATGTAATTATGCAGGCCGCCGGTAACAGAGTCTATGCATGGAACCAAAATGGTGAAATACTACCAAGCTTTCCCGTAACTCTCAACGAAGAAATTACTACACCTCTTACAATAATGGATGTTACCGGCAACGGTGTGGCAGAAATGATAGTTGCAACTGCCGACCGGTCAATCCATATACTGAACGCCCGCGGCGCCGCCATTACCGGCTGGCCTCAAAATACCAATACGGTTGTGCGTTCAAAACCACTCATCAGGGAGTTGAATGGCCAGGTTTCACTGTTTGCATTTGCTGAGAATGCTTTGCATGCGTGGAACATCAATGGGCAGAGAAGAAACGGGTTCCCTGTATTTATGCCTGCTCAGCTAAACGGATCACCCATAATTTACGGTCGCCACCTTATTGGGGCAGGAATGGACGGAAGTCTATATTCTGTAGGTACATCACCATTATTCGACGATCGCCTCTCTTCAATTCACCGCGCTGATTCACTTCATGTTCAATCGGTTTCCGTTTCCAACAGCAGCCTCAATTCTACGCCAGTTGTCCGTGATCTTATGATGCGTGGTGAAGAAGGTCTTTTCCGTGAAGATTTAATTCTTGTACAATCATCAAATGGGTCACTCTATCTTTACAACGGCAATGGTGAATTGAGATTCGCAGAATCGATGGGACAACCCGGATCATCTTCCTTCTTGCCAACGATTAATGATATTAACAGCGATCAGCGGATGGACATTATTGCACTCTCTGATTTTGGCAGGCTCTATGCATGGGATGTAACCAGCGCTGAACGCCACCTCGACCTGCCTACATCCAGCATGAGATATCCATTGATCAGCGACTTTTTCAGGGACGGAAATATGGAAGTGATTGCGCAAACCCGTGAGGGCTTGCAGGCCTGGACGATTAACTTTACAAGGAGAGAATCCAGTCCCTGATCCAAGACCCAATGGATGAAATGGGTTGAATTGTGGGATTATTGAGTTGTTGAACTGTTGATGCAATCTTTATAATAAACAAACAGTTCCACGATTCCACAGTTCCACATACTTAGTGTGTAAAACTGTCCTGCAGAAATGGCCGGCACATCAAAGAACTGCAACGGATTCATTTTTCAGATTACATCAGCCAGTGCTTCTTCCAGGTCTTCAAATTCAAATTCAAACCCTGATATCTGAAGAATTTTTGGCTGCACCCGCAGGCTGCTGAGTGCCGGTTGTGCTGCTTCGCCAAGTACCGTTTTTAGCACAAACTCGGGCACCCTGAAAAACGAAGGACGGTTCATCACTTTCCCGAGTGTTTTTGCAAGTTCATTCATGGTAGCCGGTTCCGGCGAACAGGCATTATATGGCCCGGATATCTCCTGGTTTTCAATAGGGAATAATATGGCCCTGCACAAATCTCCAATATGAATCCATGGCACGTATTGCAGGCCAGTCCCAATCGGTCCGCCGGCAAATAGCTGGAAGGGCAGTTTCATTTTTTCAAGCATACCACCGGAATCTTCAAGAACAACCCCAATCCTGGGATTAGCTACACGCACTCCGGCTGTTGCCGCTTCCTGCGATACCCTTTCCCAGTCGATACAGACGCGGGCAAGAAAATCATTTCCCGAAGGGCTCGATTCATCCAACATAGCATCACCATTGTCTCCATAGATTCCTACTGCAGATGCCGAGATAAATAATCCGGGGGGTGAAACAGCCTTATTTATTGCATTGGCCAGCTTTTTGGTAGTATCTATCCTGCTATTATAGATTATTTCTTTTACCTCATTACTCCAGCGCTTGCCAAACAGATTTTCACCCGCCAGATTTATGACAACATCCGTATTGTCCATTAAGGTTGAAAGATTATCTTCCCAGCCAACGTATGAGCGGTTTTCAGCTTGTTTTTCACCATATTTTTCCGGTGATCGGGTAAGAATTGTTACAAAATGGCCAGCCTTAAGCAAATCGGATACCAGGAATTCTCCGATAAACCCTGTGCCGCCGGTAATTAATATTTTTTTTGATTCCATATCACTATAAACACGAAAGATTTCATTTTCAATCCTGCCATTTATCAGGCGAGAAATTGAGTCAACAGATAATAATAGAAAAAGATAAACGGTGCGCTTAAGATCATGGAATCGAACCTGTCAAAAAAGCCTCCGTGACCAGGCAGCAGTGCCGAAGAATCCTTAACTCCCGCTTTTCTCTTCAAGCTGCTTGCAGTAATATCACCCAGCGGTCCGGCAGTGCTGACAATGATTACAGCTACAAAAACAGTCCAATATGGAAGCGGAAATGTTCCGGTTCCGGCAATCAAAAAAGATATTGAAAAACCGATTGCTGCCCCAAGGAAGCCGAACCAGAAACCTTCCCATGTTTTCTTTGGGCTGATCTGGGGTGCAAGAGGGTGTTTTCCGAAATTTTTCCCGCCAAAATAAGCGAATACATCATTTCCCCAAATCATCAGAAAGAAAGAGAGTATCAGCCAGAAGCCCCCTGTGCCTTCACCAAGATTTCGTATATACACAAGCATGATGAAACCCACCGGTACATAAATTCCGGTAAAAAAGGAGCTCAGCCATTTCCGGGAAGCTTCACGGTTTTTCCCGATAACTGCCCATACTGTAGTGATTACCAGGATGGCCGAAATACCAAGCATCACAAGCTCCGGCAGTCTTGACGAGAACCAGAAAAACAACCCGATTAACAGTGAAAGTGCTAAAAACCCGGGATTGCCTGCCTTAGTTTGAATTCGGTCAACTTCCCATATCGTTAAAATTGCAATAAAGCCGATCAATATTTCAAAATACAAATCGCCAAACCAGGCAACCGTTAAAAACAGGGCTGCTGCCGGCACTGCAAATAAAACCCGTTTTGTCAGTTCACTCAAAATGGTTCATCTCCGGTATCAACCTCATCCTCATTTTCGATGTCATCATCAACCTCTTCCTCTTCGAGTGCACGCAGAGCTTTGCGGGCCTTTTTTACAAACTCTTCGGGAACATATAGATACACCATCGACATTTCCCCGATATTGAGGCTGTATGAAGAATCACGCTTCGACAAGATGTTGGATGGTATTTTAAGGCTGGCCAGGTAACTTTTAGCCAGTTCTACCTCATATTCGGTTCCTCTTTCAAGTACACACACCCAATTATTAATTCTGTTTGGCTCCGATCCTCTTAGCATGATATAATCATTTTTTTACCAGGGTTTGATTCAGCATAACCCGAATAAGTAACAAAGTGAATAAAATACTGACAATCAACAACCATATTGGCGGCAAAATTTCAAATGTCATCTCCCTGAAAAGCAATTCAGGGTATGTAATTCCAATCAATACTGCCATTCCATTGTTGATAAAATGGGCAATTACTGCCGGCCAGATGCTGTTGCTTAACCAGGTCATCAAAGCGAGTATGATTCCAAGTGAAGCCAATGGAAGCAAATTGCCGAGCTGAATATGAAACATTCCAAATACAATACCCGAAATGATAATGGAGGCTATGATTCCCCAGCTTTTTTCAAAGGCACGCATCACATACCCGCGAAAAAGAACTTCCTCGCAAAGAGCCGGTACCATTGCTATGTTCAGCAGTGCGAATAAAAGTATACCTTCAGACTTCAGAAAATTTTCGATCATCTGGTATTGGGTAATCTGTAAGTCGGAAAACAAATCCGGAACAGGCAATAACGAATTGAGATAGCCAAGGTAAATAACAATGGGCTGCACCGAGAGCACAAGCAGTACTCCCAGTCCGATAAAGGGAAGTGTTTTTGAATCCCAGTTTAGCCTGAGAAAATTCTTTACCTTTTCTCCGCCCGTATGCAGTTTAACCACAACAAATGTTGCCAGGCCTATAAAAAGTATTTGACCAATTGAATTAGCCACGAATAAAACGGCTGTATTCTCGGTTAAAAATTCCTGGAAACCGGCACCCGATGTAATACCACCCGTGATAAATAAATAAGCCACCAGCACTAAGCTGGCTACCACCTGGAAAAGCACAAATGCCAGAATAAGCCAGAGTATGGCGATAGCCCAATGCGCGAAACCGTTCCGTTCGGCCCATGACTCAACATGAATGATAACGTCATTTGTTTCAGGGTCTTGATTATTCATCATATTTTTTGCTGCAGCTTTAGATTATTTAATTAACTCTACCACAAATTTTGTGGATTCGATTGATTTTGGGTTTCAATAATCTGGAGTTATAAGTTTTGAATGTTTAGTTTTCACATCGGAGTTTTTGGATTATCGATGCAGTTCCAAGAATTTATCCCGACAAGCATGTCGGGACTGTCGCTACCGCTCCAGCTTTTCACTTTTCACTTTTCACTTTTCATCCATTAAATTTGTGGTAGAACCATTTTATTTATTTCATTAGTTTAATTGCGGGTGATGTATACCTTTTCCAAAGATTTGATACATAAACTTTAATTAAATAAAGGGGACTTAAGCATGGATCAAATTCAGACTAACCAGGCTAAGGTAATGTCGTTTGGTGACTGGATGATAACCATTCTGATTACTGCCATTCCAATTGTAAATATTATCATGATCATTGTCTGGGCTGTTAGCAGTACAGATAATCCAAACAGGGTAAACTGGGCTCGAGCTACTCTCGCCTGGTTCGCAATAATTATCGGTCTTTATATCCTGTTTTTTGTGTTCTTTTTCGGAGTATTTTCGGGTTTCTGAGCAGTAGAATTTTAAAAATCGTTCTGCTTTTTTTCTGCAAAAATTGCAACACCTATCAGGGCTGTAACAAGGTTAATCAGTCCGGTTATCGGTATACCTATGAATATCTGACGAAAAATTGATTGCTGGGATTCTATAGATTCGGCCATGGCATCGATCATATCATCTTTTGTGCTTTGAGGCATATCCATCGCCTCAAAATTTGCTATGACTGATTCAAGCATTTTTTCATTGTATTCAGGGTCAACCAGTAAAATCCACAATTCACTTAACAGCACACTCACAACAACGATAACAGCCCCGGTTAAAAACCCGATAACCGCACCCTGGCCAAGCTTTAAAACAGGAGATACTTCTCTTGTGAAGTGCCATACAGCAATGAGTCCTGCTATCGATGAAACCAGGCAAAGTACACCGCTGCTAATCATAAACGGTGAAAGAAATGACCCGGATGGTTCCGAATTGATTTGCTGGTATCCGAAAAACAACCCGCCAACAAATGTTATCAAACTGAAAATGGCACCGACTATTCCGATGGAAGGCCAGTAATCGCTAAAGGAATATTTCGGATCCTGTTTTTCTGTTATTTCATCCATGATCTGTGATTTTTTTATTTATCGGTTTAAAAAGTCTGAACACAGCCATAGAGGCTGCCATTCCAAGAAAAAGCCCAAGTACGGTCCTGCTCATATTTGTGTTTTCCCAAAGCTGAAACAGATTGCCCGTATAATCGATGATTTGAACGATCACTGCAAGTAGTAACAGCCATAATTCCCATGGTTTTTTTGATGTGAGTCTGGTTAGAGCCGGAATCAGCAGCCACCCTGCAAGAAGCCCGGAAAAAACTCCAAAACATCGGCTGTTAACAGCCATAGGTACACCGCTGAATAATAAAGAACGTTCCGGATTTTGATGACATACATTTTGAAAAAGGGCTCCCGTCCAATGGCCAATACTTCGCTCTGCCCCCCATGGGCCACCACCCAGGGAAAGAAACAGCATTACAACCAGGGAGATAAGTACACCGAAATAGAACCGGAAATGTTTCAACCGAACCATGATTAAATTAGACGTTCCAGGAAATAATCGGGTGCTTTAGTGGGTTTACGCGTCTCGCTTTTGGTAAAACATAGATTTACCTGACCCAATACATGCGGTTCAGTCTGCCGTTTTGTACTGATGCGATAAAAAGTTTCGAGGCGAACGAGCGGTTTATTATAAACCATCACTTCTATGTTCATCTCCTCGTCATAAAAAATGGGAGATTTATACTCAACCTGTGTGTATATAACAGGCAGCATAATTCCATCGTCCTCAAGCTGTGAATAGGATATGCCAATCGCGCGAATCATCTCCGTTCTTGCTGCTTCAAAATATTCGAGATACCTGCCATAGTACACATAGCCCATTTTATCGGTTTCGCTGTATCTGCTTCTTAAAATGAGTTGATGCTTTAAAACCGGTGTGGTATCGGGAAATTGGATCATAACTTATTTGCCGGCTCAGTTATCGGGACCTGCCTGAATCCATACTCCCATCACAGAGTATTTATCAATTCTCTGTTCAACTAATTTGGCTGGTTTCATTTTTTTCAGCCTTTTCAGGCTTTTGATGATTTGATTTTTTACGGCTTCGGCAGATTTTTTATAATTACGGTGTGCCCCTCCGAGTGGCTCTTCGATCACACCATCAATAATTTTCATTTCGAGCAGATCGCGTGCGGTTAACTTTAAAGCGGAAGCGGCCTGTTCTTTGTATTCCCATGTCTTCCATAAAATAGAGGAACATGATTCCGGTGAAATAACTGAATACCAGGTATTTTCCATCATATACAGTTCGTTTCCCATCCCGATTCCAATAGCCCCTCCGCTTGCACCCTCACCAATAACAATACTAACTATGGGCACTTCCAGCACCGACATCATTTTCAGGTTTTTGGCTATCGCTTCTGCCTGTCCACGTTCTTCAGCCTCAAGGCCGGGAAATGCACCGGGTGTATCCAGCAGGGTTACCACGGGTATACCAAACTTCTCGGCAAGTTTCATCAGGCGGAAGGCTTTTCTGTAACCTTCCGGGTTGGCCATACCAAAGTTCCGGTACTGACGCGATTTTGTATCCCTGCCTTTCTGATGGCCAATAATCATGACCGATTGGCCATCGATCGTTGCAAGTCCTCCCACCATCGCTTTGTCGTCGGAGTAGTACCTGTCGCCATGGAGTTCAATAAAATCTTCGGTGATTAAATCGATGTAATCCATGGTATAGGGACGCTCTGGATGACGCGCAAGCTGCACCCGCTGCCATCGTGTAAGGTTGCTGAAAATCGATTCCCTGAGCTGATCTACTTTTTTTCTGAGCCTGTCAATTTCCGGTTTCAGAACTTCATCACCTACCGACAATTCATTCAGTTCTTCAATTTTCTTTTCCAGTTCGGCAATCGGCTGTTCAAAATCAAGATATTGCATATAGCAGGTTACGTTACAGGGTTCAGGGTTCCAGTTTTAAGGTTTAACGTTTGACCTGGCAGAGTGCCCCGACAAGCCTGTCGGGGCTCCTGCCCCATCGGGATCCCTGCGGGACCAGAGTCAAGGTATTGAGGTTTAAGGTATGAATATTAGGCGCTTAAAGTGTGGTTAATACTCATATGTTGTGCAAAATTTGATTTGCGATGAATCGATATTCCGAAAAAGTCAGGTAAATAATGATCCTAAACTTTTTGGAATTTTTGTTTTTGATATTCCGGTTTATCCGGGCTGGGTTGTTTAATATAAGAACAAAAAGCTTTTGGTTTTATATTTAGATATCAGGTTGTGGTAATCTCCATTTTTTCGGCAAAATAGCTGCAAAAATCCCGTAAATCACCGCTGATACGTTCATCCGTTGTAGAGCGCTCCAGTGTATCTGCCATGGTGATCAACGTTTGATGGAAAAAAATTTTCATTTCATCTATGGTCATCTCCCTGGTCCATAAATCGAGCCGAAGGGTGTCTTTATTTGTATGGTCCCACAACGATAAAATCATCGCACGGCAAGAAGCATCCTCATACCCCTGCATATCACTTGCCGACCATTTAATATTTTCGGGAATGTTTTGATCATCAAGTTCTACTTCGATCGATATTATTTTGGATTTTTTCTTTTCCATGGGTTAGGCTGTATTACAGTTATTTCTCATTTTTTCCAGAACAGTTGCAAAATCTGCCGGCAGCATCGAATCAAATTCGACAAACTCTTCTGTTCCCGGGTGCACAAAACCAAGGGTTTTTGCATGCAGTGCCTGCCGTTGTAGTGTTTCGAACATATTTCTGAACATTGCTTTCCTCGAACCGGTATTTGGCCCGTACCTCACATAATCGCCTCCATATGTACGGTCTCCAAAAACATAATATTTTGCATGATGCAAATGAACCCGGATCTGATGAGTGCGGCCGGTTTCAAGCTGAATCTCAAGCAGGGCAAGGTGGTCAAATTTCTCGAGTAGTTTAAAATGGGTCACCGCTTCTTTACCCCCTTCTTTAAGCACCTTCATGATTTTTCTGTCTTTTGGTGACCTGCCAATATTTCCATCAATGGTTCCAGATTCCGGAGGATATCCCCAAACAATGGCCCAATACGTTCGCTTTACTTTCTTTTTCGAAAATTGTTTGGCCAGTTTTTGGTGAACATATTCATTTTTCGCCACCACTAGCAGACCGCTTGTATCCTTGTCGAGGCGGTGAACAATTCCGGGTCTCAAGGTTTCATTATCGGCATTCGATAAATGTTGCCCTGTATGATAAAGAAGACCATTAACCAGGGTTCCGGACCAGTTGCCGTATGCAGGGTGTACAACCATCTCCGGCGGTTTGTTTACCACAAGCAGGTGATCATCTTCGTACACTATATCGAGATCCATTTTTTCCGGCTTTGCCTTTTGCGGAGGAGGTTTTGGAAGTGAAATTTCAATTTTATCTCCACCCTGCATTACATATGATGCTTTTTCAAGCCTCCCGTTTACAAGTACATAGCCGTCCTTAATGGCCTTCTGAACCTTGTTTCGTGTTGCATTTTGCACAAACGAAGTTATGTACTTGTCAAGACGCAGTTCTGTCGATTGACCTTTGGGAACTTCAAGTAGATATTCAGTCTTTTTGGCATCTTCTTTTTCTATAAGCATAGACATCAAACATACAAATAATCTCTCATTTATGCCTGATCCGGACTTTATGGAAATATTTTAACTTTTTTTGTAAGAAAATTGGAAAAACGGGTTCATACTAATGACTATTTATTAAGGCGAGAGCTATTATCCGCACTTAACAGAGAGAAATTATTAAGGTGAGTAATGAAATCAAGAGAGGAAAAGCCGCTGATAGCATTAATTTGCTGTTTGCGGCTTTCTTTTTTTTACTGTGCTGATATTTTCTGCCTTAAAACCATTTCGGTCTCGTAAAGGTCGTTTTCCCGGATCAGTTCTATGTGCATTGTGTCACCTTCAACATAATCTCTCAGCAGTGCCCAGGCGTGCATTTCACTTACCACCCGTTCATCACCGATTTTAACGATCACATCACCCGGCATAATCCCGCATTCGTAGGCCGGGCCGTTTTTATTCACACTGGTTACCAGCAGCCCTTGTACATAAGGCAGCCTGTAACGGTAAATTAACTGTTCAGTCATGGAAGTAAATTCCATACCGGGATCGTAATCGAGCATCACAACCCCGGTGGCAAGCAGCTGGGTAACAATTCGATCGACTCTGTTGCTGGGTATTGCAAAACCTAAACCCACAAAACCGGCACTTGTGCCTCCGGTGTAGATAAATGTGTTCACACCCACTACTTTACCCTCACTGTTCAGTAGCGGCCCTCCGGAATTGCCCCTGTTAATTGCGGCATCGGTCTGGATCATGTCAATATATACCCTGGGATTATTCGGATCGGCCCGAAAATCCCGGTTAATGGCGCTCACAACACCCACGGTTACGGTTGGTTTGCCGTCATCAAAAAGACCAAAAGGATTGCCCAGTGCAATTGCCCATTCACCAACAATGATTTCATCGGAATTGCTGAATTCCAAAAACGGAAACACACTGTTCTCCGATTTCACGCGCAGCAAGGCGATATCGGTGAGTTCATCGCTGCCGATCAATGTAGCATTGTATGACCGTCCATCCGTGGTGTGGATCATAATTTCAGCAGGATTACTACCAACCACGTGCTGATTCGTTACAATCAAACCATCCTCACTGATGATAAATCCGGATCCCATATTGGTATTTTCGCGGGGAAATTGTTCTCCAAAGAAAAAACGGAGCAGTTCTTCATGAAACGGATCTATCCTCGCAGCCGGGCTGGTTGACATTACACTCACTACCGCCCCGCTTGCCTGTTCAACCGCCCTTGTAATGGCATTTGTACGGCTTAATGTCAGATCTTCGATGAGTATTTGCCGGTTCATATCCAGGTTTTCAATCCCCGGTATTTCATCTTCATTTTCGATAAAGGCAGCCGAGAAAGGAACTTCCGTCTCATCTGCAGCAGTTTCCGGGTTTTCCCCTTCACAACCGGTAAGAAGAAACATCATGCCGGTGATGAAAACAGTTTTAAGAAGAAGTTGTGTCACTTTTCCCAAGTTGTTTCGCTCCAATTTGTATCAGATCTTTTATTGCCAATTCCAGGGGGCCTTTGTGCCATGCGCCGGCAGCTTTTTTATGTCCGCCGCCCTGAAGTTCGCGTGCCCATATGTTCACGTCAATACTACTACGGGACCGCAGGCTGATTCGTACCCCATCATCATAAAAATCTTTCATTAATACAGCGGCTTTTACCCCGGTGATGCTCAGAGGATAGGTCACAAAGCCTTCTGTATCCGGCGGTGTGGTATTTGTTAATTCTAACATCTCCTTTGTAACGCTCATCACTGCAATTTGATTATTCTCAAACAACCGGATGGATTGCAGCGCCCTGCTGAGAAGGTTCAACTGGCCAATGGATTTATTGGAGTAAATAACCTCAATGATCTCATTTGGAGTGAATTTACCGAGACGCATCAGTTCCGCTACAATCTCAACCGTTTCGGGTGATACACTTTCAAACTGCAATGATCCCGTATCCGTGATGATTCCGGTGTAGAGTGCCTTTGCGGTCTCCGCATCCAAGAATGCCGGATTATCTTCAGAAATAAGCTTGTAAACCAGTTCACATGTCGAGGATGCATCTTCAACCGATATGGATAGTTCAAAATGGTCCTGAGGATTGGGATGGTGATCGATCATCCAAACAGGAATTTTTTTCCCCTCGATCCACTCTTCAAACAGTCCAAAACGTGCAAGCGAGTTCCCGTCCAGGCAGATAAATAAATCACATGTGTCAAAATGTCGGGCGGTTGGCTTTTCGACCGGGAAAAAATCCAGCAGCCACTGCAAATTTTCGGGTACCTCATCATCATTATAGGCGGCAGCATCAATGCCCTTTTTTTTAAGCCAACGCGACAATGCAACCTGCGCTCCGAGACAGTCACCATCTGGGCGTATATGGGATATAACTCCTATTTTTTGATACTTTTTGATTTTTTCCAGAAACTCGCTGAACATTGTGACCTTTCTTACTGAATGTAAATTGTAATGTAAATTTGGAACCTCAAAACATAAAACATTTTATTCATTGATTCTGATTAAGTTTTCCATACTGGAAAATATTCCCCGTACGGATGCAGGATGGCGTCGCGCTTGTGACCCGCTTGTGACCTCAGGATGGCGCAAGTGACCCACTCCATGATGGCGCAAGCGTCCCCGCTTGTGCCCCTCGGGGCTTGTGTCCCACTTGTGACTGAGATGTCGCAGCAGGAACAGATCCATCTGATCAACATTGCGGCTAAAATTGATATATTTCGGTCAAATCAAATCCGAGTTTTATGAAAGCTGTAATTATTTGTGATGGCGAACTTGCACCGAAATATGTAATTGAGAGGGATTTGGAGAACTCTTCCCTTTTGATTGCAGCGGATGGGGGGGCATATAAAGCCATCGAATCAGGATTTTCACCGGATGTGATCATCGGGGATCTTGACAGCTACATCCCTTCCGGAGATGAAAAAGCGGAAATCTTCAGGGATCAGAGCCAGGAAACCAACGATCTCGAAAAAGCGCTGAATTATGCCAGGCAAACATCAGCAACCGAAGTTGTGGTTTTTGGCGCAACAGGCAATCGGCTCGACCACACCCTGAAGAATTTGTCTGTACTGCTTCAGTTTAACCGGCAATTTCATACAATCCTGTTCAAAGACAGGTATTCTGAGATCAGGGTTATCCACTCACCTTTTAGTGAAGAATTTCCGCTTCATACATCCATTTCACTTTTTCCGCTCTCAGGTACAGTGGAAGGAATCACAACCAATGGCCTCAAATACCCACTTGTTAATGGTACCCTGGAAAACGGTGTACAGGATGGGAGTTCCAACGAAACAATCAAAAAAACAGTCGAAATTGAATTCAAAAAGGGAGACCTTCTTCTTCTTGTAAATTATAAAACCGAGCGTGAGTGAATTCTGAATTTGCATTGATCGACTGGCTGTTTATTGCAGCATATTTCTTGTTTCTCATCTGGATAAGCTGGAAAAAAGGGTGGAAAGCCGAAAGTGAAGAAGATTTCTTATTAAGCGGGCGCAAAGTAACCCTGCCTGCCTTTATAGCCACACTTGTATCCACATGGTATGGAGGTATACTTGGGATCGGGGAATGGAGCTACCAGTTCGGAATATCCCAATGGCTGATTCTCGGTGCCCCTTTTTATATCTTTTCGGCACTTTTTGCCGTTTTCCTTGCAGGTAAAATCCGTCTGAATAAAGCACTCACAATCCCGGAAGCCATAGCCAATCAGTACAGTGAGCGGGCAGGGCGAATCAGCGCGCTGCCGATTTTTATCCTTGTAAGCCCGGCCCCCTACATCCTGATGCTGGGACTGCTTTTTCAATATTTAAGCGGCGGCGATGCCCCTTTCCTTTTTTATGCTTCCCTGGTTGCGCTCTTCTCGGTGCTTTACATTACTATTGGCGGCTTTGGCGCTGTTATCAGGACAGATATCCTCCAGGTTATCCTCATGTTCAGCGGCTTCGTGATCCTGTTGATTTATGCCGTGATCGAGTTCGGAGGTTTCGGGACACTGATCGGATCGCTGCCTGATGGCCATATGGACATCACCGGCGGACACAACTGGCAGTATATTCTGGTATGGTTTTTCATTGCGTTGTGGACGTTCGTGGATCCGAGTTTTCATCAGCGGGCGGCAGCAGCAGAATCACCGGCTGTAGCACGCAAGGGAATTTTTTATTCCATTGGGTTTTGGATGTTGTTCGATTTTCTCACCTGCTTTGCTGGGCTCTACGCCTTCGCCATTCTGGGCAGCGGACTTGAACAGCCTGTACTCGCCTATCCCATTCTTGCCGACCAGATTCTGCCTGCCGGAATAAAAGGGCTGTTTTTCCTTTCGTTGCTGGCCACGATTATGTCTACATTGGACAGCTACCTCTTCATCTCCGGTCAAACCCTCGGGCGGGATTACCTGCTTAAGTACTTCCCTGCAGTAAAACCAAACCTTCTTACACGGATCAGCATCCTGATATCGGCACTGATCGGTATCCTGCTCATCATTATCTATCCAAGCGTGATCGACCTCTGGTATGTTATCGGGTCTATCTTCATTCCCGGGCTGCTTGTGCCTGTTCTCGGCATTTACCTCGTACCATTTCGCTTGCCGGCACGCTTTGTGCTGTACTCCATCATTGGCTGTACATGCATCTCATTATCTTGGCTTATTCTTGGAACCTGGTATCCGGACTATGACGGTTCCTACACATTTTTTGGTATTGAACCATTTTATCCTGGTCTGTTTGCCGCAGCTTTATTGTGGGGCACGGGGAGGTTGAAATTGAGGAGAGGGAGTGAGGGAGTGAGGGAGTGAGGAAGAAGACCTGCCAGAGTGCGCTGCTTTTGCGCTCCTGGCAGAGTCTGGCGTTTGTGAGTGGGAGAGAGGGAGAGAGAGTCTGAATGATTTGCGGTAGACCGATGAATCGAATTATCGAATGACCGATTTTTCCCTATTTGTAAATGGGTTTATTTGTTCATTGCAAATCGAATTTTGTACAACATTGTGGATTAGGAAATGTTTGAAAATTGGTGCTTGCGCCAAAGGCGTCCCGTTGGGAGAAATTGAAATTACTGCCATTTTAGGTCGGAATTTAAATTTAAAGACACTAACCAAATCAGGTCGATTTAAGTATATGCCCTAAATTAAGCTTATGGATAGGGATTAGGTACTTGTTTGAAAAAACGTCTTTCTGAATGCCAAGAAGCCCGGTTCCGCGAAAATCTACCACGCAAAATTTTTCCTCGGTCCCTACAATCTCTCCAATGCCGTAATATTCGGGCGACGGGCCGTAGTAAACAAGGTCGCCGAGTTGAAGGTTATTCGATGCCCTCCTGTGATAAGGGTAAATCACCGGTAATAAATCGAGTCTGTAAGATAATCGTCGGTTCCTGGTTGCCATTATTAAACTGCCTGATGGATGGTGATTTTCCTTTCGTTTTTTTCTGTTGTTTCAATTGTAATTTTTTTGATATCGGGCGGTAAAATTTCCGAAATTTTTTCCGGCCATTCGACAATGCAAACGCCATCGCCAAAAAAATATTCTTCAGCACCAAATTCAAGCGCTTCCCGAACATGTTTCAGCCTGTAGCAATCAAAATGGTATACGGGGATAACCCCTTCATACTCATTGATTATCGTGAATGTAGGTGAACTCACCTCATCCCCTGATAATCCAAAATGACGTACAAAACCGCGCACAAACCGGGTTTTGCCAGCGCCAAGATTGCCATAAAGGCATATAACATCCCCTTCTTTTACCTTTTTTGCAAACTCCTGTGCAATATCCATGGTTTCTTCCTCGCTTTGGCTTGTGTACTGCTCCATTGCCTCATCCGCGTGGTTTCATGGTTGCAACCGGCAAGATCATCTCTTCCATCGAAGCCCCTCCGTGCTGGAATGTATCTCTGTACCGGTTCTGGAATTTGTTGTAATTATTGGGATATACAAAAAAGTAATCCTCCTTGGCAATAATGTACGTATTGGCCGGCGGATCAACCGGTAACTGATACACATGCGGTTTGTCAATAAAAATTGCCGCACTTTCCTGGGCTTTCAGGTTCCTCCCATATTTATAGCGCAGGTTAGTAGCAGCATCCCTGTCGCCAAAAACCTTGGTATCCCTCATGGAGCGCACCGAGCCGTGGTCTGTCGAAACAACAACCGTAACATCCTCTTTAGCGAGTTCCCTGAACATCCGGAAAAGTGATGAATGCTGAAACCATGTTTCGGTAAGCGACCGAAAAGCAGATACATCAGGCGCAAGCTGTTTCAGCACCTCAGAATCGGAGCGGCTATGCACCAGCGTATCAACAAAATTATAGATAATGGTTGTAAACTGTGTTTGTGTATAGTTCGAAATTTTATCGGCAATTTTATTACCCTCTTCCGGCTGGATTATTTTTTCATACTTCACATGGTCGGACAGATGGCAACGCTGAAGGTACCTTTTCAGAAGTTCTTCTTCGTGGCGGTTCAGTGATGACTCATCCTGCCCCATTTCCCACAAGCCCGGGTATCTTTGCTGAATTTCGAGAGGAAAAAGGCCGGAGTAGATTGAGTTACGGGAAAACGGGGTGGCAGTGGGTAATATGGAGTAATAAAAATCGGTGTCTATAGTGTAATAATCGTCTAACATCCCCTGGAAAAGAAGCCACTGGTCATAACGCATGCAATCAATCAAAAAGAAAACCACAGTTTCGTTATTCTCAAGCTTTGGGAAAACGTACCTTTTTAATAAATCAGGGCTTAGCGTGGGATGTTCGCCTTCTTTTCGCTGCAGCCAGCTCCGGTATTCCAGTTTAATAAATTTCCCAAATGTCTGATTTGCCTGTTGAAGCTGGTCCTGAAGCACCTGCTGCAGAGCTTCATCACCCGATTCGAGATTTAGCTCCCAGTGAGTCAGGGTTTTATAAATTTCAATCCATTCCCTCCAGTCGGTCTGTTTACTCAATTTTGAAGAAAGCTCGTTGAAATTCTTCAGGTATGTTTGCGCGGCTTTTTCGTTCTGGATTCGTTTTTTATCAAGAATACGCTTGATGGTGAGCAAAATCTGGTTTGGGTTCACCGGTTTGATCAGATAATCAGCGATTTTATTACCGATGGCATCTTCCATAATCGATTCTTCCTCACTTTTGGTAATCATGACCACAGGGAGGGAAGGCCTCACATTCTGTATCTGTTCCAGGGTAGCCAGCCCATCCATTCCGGGCATCTGTTCATCAAGAAAAACAATATCATAGATATTCGACCTGATCAGCGAAACGGCATCTTCCCCGTTCGTAACCGGGGTTATTTCAAACCCGCGGCTCTCCAGGAAAATAATGTGTGATTTAAGCTGATCGATTTCATCATCAGCCCAGATGATTTTATTAGACATATAATGAGACTGTTACAATTTCTACCCTGAAAATACGATACTAACAATCAAATAACGCATTGAATCCATGAATTAACCGTGATAAACGTCTAAAAAGTATTTTTTTGAGCCGTAACACCGTACCCCGGGTCGTGCCGCAGGCATCCCACTGGGGCTGACCCGGAAAGAGACAATCTTCGAAAATGGAAATAGTAGAAATACGATGATTTTCGAAAAACATCCATCGAAATAAAGATATTGCCAGAAACAGAGTCCGGCCGGGTCAGCGACCCGGGCTACGGGGGTGCGGGGTTGCGGGGGTGGAGGGTAATAAGATTCAGTAATTCGTTAAAGTGTAATTAATGGAATAATAACCTCAAGCCGCCGCTGGCCGATTCCCCTGATTTCAAGTAGCTGATCTTTGGAGGTAAACCTGCCGTTTTCTTCCCGCCATTCCACGATGCGCTGCGCGTAAGCCGGCCCGATTCCGGGAAGTTCCTGTAATTGCTGTGCAGTGGCAGTATTAATATTGACAAGGTCACCAGCCGGCTTCTGCACTGTACGGGTAGTATCGATTGGATTGGAATCAACGGTAGCTGCTGTGATTTGCCTGATTTCCTGTTCAGGTACCTGCAATGCGGGACGGTATCTTGCCATAATCGTTTCACGTTCCTGATCAATGTCACGGCTTCGTTCAAAAAACAGTTGCTCAAGCTCAGCGTAGTGATCGGGATCGTAGTTATCTTTCGGTTCCACAAAAACATAAAAGCTGCCGGTACAGACAAGTAAAACCAGCAGAATTGTAACTGCAATCCGTTCATCGCGCCGGATTTCGAGTTTTTCAATCAGAAAAAATAATTTCCGTTTCATACCTGTCATTGTTTAGCAGGAACACCCAGCAATACTTCCGGTAACAATACCATTACATTTCAATTGCCATTTCGCGTGAGAACCATCATAAATTATATTTTTTTACACTTTGCAATCTTTGTGGTAAATACACTTGTTGAATGAAGTAAGGCCTGGTGCTTTGCGCATAGCGCACTGCAAATTGCTTCCGTATATTTATGAACCAAAAAAAGCCAATCCCTTACAATTTTTTTTGATGAGTTTACATTTTTCTGACATTGATGGTATCAAGATAGCCTGGCAGAAAACCGGCAGCGGCAAGCCGCTTGTAATTCTGCACGGCTGGGGCAGCAGTTCAAAGGTGATGATGCCGGTTGCAAAACAGCTAGAGCAGATACGGACAAGTTATCTTCCCGATTTTCCCGGGTTTGGCGACTCACCCGAACCTCCGGCCGCCTGGAGTGTTGGCAATTATGCAATATTGACCGAAAATTTTATAAACCTGGAGATTCCCGACGGCATGGTTGACCTGCTTGTGCATTCTTACGGGGCGAGGGTTGCACTCAAGCTTCTCAGCGAACACCCCATTGCAAGGCGCATCGACAAGGTCATTTTTACCGGTGCAGCCGGATTAAAACCAAAGCGGCCTGCCTCGTATTACCTGAAAAAATACACGGCCAAATTCCTGAAACTCCCCTTTTACATGCTGCCCGGCTCACTTAGGGAAAAAGGGCTGAACCGCCTTCGGATGACATCATTATGGAAAAAACTCGGCTCCTCCGACTACCGGCAGCTATCGGGTGTAATGAGGGAAACATTCGTTAAATCGGTAACTGAACATCTTGACGGGCTGCTTCCATCCATTCAGCATGAAATTTTATTAATTTGGGGGCAAAATGACCAATCAACGCCAATAGAACAGGCAGAACGTATGGACAGAAATCTCCCGAAAAGCGCCCTTGTTGTGATGGACAACTGCGGCCATTACGCCTTTTTAGATAAACCTAAGCAGTTCGCATCAATCGCAAGGGCATACCTTGAACCGGCTTCCTGAATTTAAATCAAAAATCTGGGAGGGAGGAATGTCCAACACACAAATGCGCATTACTACAACGAGATCCCTATGCGTACAATGCGTTCATTCCGATAAACACACTAAACCACCAGTTTATAACTGGTACACGGGCCTTCCTCCTTCCCGTTTTTTTCGCAATCTTCCCTGGTTTCAAAGCCTTGTTTGGAATAGTCAACAATGTTGCCATCCTTATTGGTTCTGCGCCATCGCCACTCGCCTTTTACGTCCTGGTATATTTCACATTTTGGCATAAATCAATGTATTGTTGAATATTTTCATACACCTATATATCCGCATTTTTCTGGCCATTTACAACTTTTTGGGATTGATAAAACAAAACTGACCACATAAATGTTTGCGTTTGTAAGCATTGGCAACGCTCACCTTTTGTACACGTGCAGTGTAACCTCATTGATATAGATCGTCTCCAGCTCAGGGAGATATCGCTACGCGTTCAAAAGATGAGCTCGACTTCGGCCCCACACAGCCCGGGGCATAACGCGCCACACCCCCGCACCCGAGCGATGATCACATGAATGCTAAATCAGCATCGAGTGGGGTTATGACCACGCGTTGTAAGCGTTACCATCACCTTGCGGCAGCCACTGACAATTATCACTCCGCTGCCCCTCGAATACTACCGGCACTTATCCAATTTCATCGCTCGGGGCGGGGGGTGTACGCCTGACTACCCGGGGCGGCGTTCGCTCCGCTCTCTCTGCCCCGGGCTATGTGATGACGCCCCTTCAGGGCTACCTGTGATGGATTGCAAAATGTGCCGTTTTCGACGTTTGGAAGTGGGGATTTTTACCTGTAATGCTGCATTAATCACAAATCATTTTAATGCTGCATTTATTACCTTTCTTTAAAATTTGACCTGACCACATAATATGGAACCATCTTCGACACAGAAACTTGCCATACTGATTGATGCCGATAATGCTCAGCCTTCCATCACGGAAAACCTGCTGGCTGAAATTGCAAAATACGGCACAGCCAATGTGAAACGTATTTACGGCGACTGGACTCAGCCTCAGCTGCGCGGATGGAAGGAGATTTTGCTGGAATATTCCATTCAGCCCATGCAGCAATTTGGTTACACCAAAGGGAAAAACTCAACCGACAGCGCACTCATTATCGACGCGATGGACCTGCTTTATACCGGTCGTTTTGACGGGTTTTGCCTGGTTTCCAGCGACAGTGATTTTACCAAACTTGCCGCCCGTATCCGTGAGTCGGGATTGGTGGTCTACGGTTTCGGTGAAAAAAAGACACCAGATCCGTTTGTGGCTGCCTGTGATAAATTCATCTATACCGAAGTACTCGCCAAAGAGGATGAGGACAAAGAAGACCGAAAACGAAAACCAGCCATTATATTAAAACAGGACACCAAACTTGTTAATCTCGTTCGGAATGCAATCGATGCTTCATCTGACGAAAGCGGCTGGGCACACCTTGCGCCGGTTGGCAGTTACATTGCCAAACAATCGCCTGAATTTGATCCGCGCAACTACGGCTACCGCAAGCTGGGAGAATTGCTGAATGCCATGAAGCTGTTCGAAATGGAAGAACGCCGTACCGGCGACGGACAATCAAAAGCGCTCTATATCAAAGACAAGCGGAAATAATTTTCTGCACCATACCATTTAATTATTTCAACCTGACAGGAGCTGCCGCACGCTTTCAAGCCTGAGCTCTGTCTGGCTGCCCATACCCCCGGACGCTGACAGAAGCCGGAAGGGCACCGGCATGCTGTCAGGTCTTATCGGTAAATTCCACTTTATCACACAATAAAATCGGATTTTTTGTATTTTTCCTGTACAAACAGAAAGGCAAACACGAAACAGTGAGGCTGTTATGTTTGAAAACAATATGCACACCCATTCTACCATTCGTGAGCGGGTTAACATCCTCAGGGACCAGGGATACCGCGGGTTCACACTTTTTGGAGGTAAGCAGGGATTAGAGGGCTCATTCCGGGTATCGGCAAAAAACAATAAAGGATTGATGCTCAACGCCGATGGCGACTCGCTGGATGAAGCCTACGAAAATATGATCGAAAAAATCGATTACACCCTCGATGATCATTACTGACAGAGTGGTATCAGACTGTTGAACTGTTGAGAGCGTAAACCTGACAGCACCTACCGGATCTGTAAGCGTTGAAGCGGATTCAGGGGTGGAACTGTAATATTATTGACTGAAACAAATCTTACCCGAGTTCGATGCTAATTTTTTGTACTTGAAGTATAAGCTCTTTGTTATGGGTAGTCCTCAGCTCAAGGCAAGGGCATTTATATTGATACAGCGGGCATAACGAACGGTATTGAACCATGTCTATTCCGCCCGCCGGTGCGGTATTAGTAACGCGTAGTTGATCAACAGTTCCACAATTCAACGATTCCACAGTTCCACCTTTGAATCCGCGTCAACTCTGCTCCCGCGGGGATCCCGTTGGGACAGGAGCCCCGACAAGCCTGTCG
>RECI01000123.1 GCA_007694095.1 Balneolaceae bacterium
GCCAACAAAGATAAAATATGGATGCAGCGGGCGCTGAGCCTTGCTGAAAAGGGAATTGGTTTTGCTTCGCCAAATCCAATGGTGGGGTGTGTGATTGTTTCAGGAGATGGCAACATTATTGGCGAAGGATATCACGAACGATTTGGTCAGCCGCATGCTGAGGTTAATGCTGTGAACAGTGTTGAAGACAAAGATCAGTTAATTAACGCCACAGTATATGTAACCCTTGAGCCATGTTCTCATTTCGGGAAGACCCCTCCCTGTGCCGATATGCTTGCCGGGCTTCCGGTGAGCCGTGTAGTAATTGCAATGACAGATCCCTCTGAGAAAGTGAATGGGCACGGTATAGAAAAATTGAGACAAAACGGCAAAAGGGTAGATGTTGGTATTCTGAAAAAAGAAGCGGAAAACCTGAATGAAAAGTGGCTGCATTACATTGAATTTGGCAGGCCGTTTATCACCCTGAAAATTGCGCAAACGGCCGATGGTTATATTGCAGCCCCTAATGGAGATTCCAGGTGGATAACATGTGAAGAATCCCGTGCCCTTGTTCATAAATGGAGAAGTGAAGATGATGCCGTAATGGTTGGAAGAAATACGGCGCTTCATGATAATCCTTCACTCACTGTTCGCCTGGCAGAAGGCCGTCAGCCAAAAAGAGTGGTGATTGACGGGCCGTTTGAACTGCCGCGCAATCTGAACCTTTTCTCGGACCAGTTCGAGGAAAAAACGATTATCATCACACACAACAAAAAAAAATCTGCGGCAGAAGCCGACCCAATGCTGAAAATGTTTCAAAGTAATTATTTCCGGGGTGAAATAATTGTTGTTGATGAATTCGGCGGACATATCAGGCTGAAACAGGCCATGACAAAACTGGCTGATATGGGTATAACCTCACTTTTAGTTGAAGGTGGACAGCAGCTGTCAACAGCACTAATAAAAAAAGGATTGGTTGACCGCTTACAGCTTTTTATTGCTCCAAAACTTCTTGGAGGCGGAGCCAGGTCGATTTTTGGCCTCGATATTCAGCGAATGGAAGACATTGTACCTTTTAAAAATTATACCTGGCAGCAAACCGGCCGGGACATGTTATTAACTTCAGATTTATAAAATTATGTTTACAGGAATTGTTGAAGAAATTGGAATTGTAGAAGAAGTAACCGGGATGAAAGGTGGCAGACAGCTCGCAATTTCCTCATCCTTTGTTCATGAAGTGCACGTGGATGAGAGTATAGCCGTAAACGGTGTATGTTTGACGGTGGTTTCATTTGATGATAAAACCTTCAACGTACAGTGTGTGGATGAAACCCTCAGAAAAACAAATCTCGGTACCCTGGAAAAGGGGAGCCCGGTAAACCTGGAACGTTCACTGACTCTCGAAAAAGCTATCGAAGGGCATATTGTTCAGGGCCATGTAGATACCACCGGTATACTGACAAAAATAGATCAGGACGGGGCAGACATACTTCTGACCATTGAATACCCGGAAGAATTTGAAAACTACATAGTGGGCCGTGGCAGTGTGGCAGTTGATGGCATCAGTATGACGGTAGCGAGAGATGAAGGAAATAAATTTGTGCTTGCCGTAATTCCATATACCTGGGATTACACAAACCTGAAAGATAAAAAAACAGGGGATCCCATAAATATTGAATTCGATGTGTTTGGGAAATACATCATCAAATATCTTGAAAAAAGGGAAGGGAAACAGGTATAATCTTACGGCAACTTGATACTCTCACAAAGTTCAATTAAAACGCCGTGGCTTCCTTTGGGATGCAGAAAACAGATCCGCTTATTATCAGCGCCGGGAAGGGGCTCATTGTTGATAAATGTAAAACCATTATCGCGGAGCCTTTCCATTTCATTTTCTATATCATCTACTTCAAAAGCGATGTGATGAACTCCCTGTCCGTGTTTTTCGATAAACGTATGTATAACAGATTCCGGTGAGGTTGCCCCCAATAGTTCCACCTTGGAATCGCCGGTTCGAAAGAAAGCAGTTTCAACTTTTTGGGATTCTACGATTTCCCGTTTATAGCAGGGTGTGTCAAGTATCTTTTCATAGGTTTTTATGGCAACTTCAAGATCCTGGACTGCAATACCGATATGGTCTGTTTGCATGGAATGAAGATGGAATTTTATGTTGGTAAATGGTACAGTTTACTGCGGATACAGAGCAGTATAAGGAATTTTATGCTAAGCATCTGCGGGGTTAAATTTTTGTATTAAAAAATTACGCACAGACCTGTACTAATACCTGGAAGGTATGGTTTCAGAGGTGGCAGGATTGTGTTTCCCCGGCCACCTCTGATACGAAAGCAGCACTCCTGAAGAGTTTGGTCTGTTTTTGGTGATAAAGTGCTAAATACAATTTATCTGATTCTTGTAATATTACCGTCAGTTAGCAACTGTTTTGCCCCGCCGCCAAAGATAACAGTCAGATTATCAATTGTAATACCGTTGACCGTCAAAGTTATTACATCTCTGACGCCGCCGGAAGCACCCGGAACCTGAAGCATACAGGTTTGATTATGAATATTAGCGGCTGTGACTACGCAGCTTCTGGAATTTGAATATCCGTCAGTTCCAACAATACTAAGGCGAATGGTTGAACCAGGTTCCACGCACGACATACTTGCATATACCGTATACCCAACTCCAGCTGGCGGATTGCCGGGATCGGCCCAAAAACCGATGACATCAGGATCACCATCTATTTTGATAGTTATATCCGGATAAGGGCCATTAGCGGGGGAAGTTGCAACATTGCTATGATGACTGCTGCCATGGCCGAATGTAATGCTTGGATGGGAAATGGTAACAGTGTAATGAATAGGTTCACCAAAATAGTCAACCCCACGGTCAACCAGGTAGGAGAGCCCCGGGCAAATGTATGCCTGTGGGGTGGCCCAGGACGGCCATTCAATACCTTCAGGTAATTCTGTATCACCCAGCGGGCTCCAGCCAACGATTGCACAAGTGGTTGCATAAGCGGCAACTGCAACCTGACAAGCAGCAAAAACCTTCGGAGCAGCTGGTCCGGCATACAGACTAATTTTACTGCAATATAAAGGCGATGAAAGAAGTAATTGTTTAGAAACCTCACAGCTTGAACCAATTACACCTAACACCGATTCGCAGCCTTCCAGAAATTTTTCCCCCATGGTATCACCGCCAATAGGGATGTTTGCTCTGTATCTGCCATTATTTATGGGTGTCGTCATGAACCACTGATCAATAACGCCTTTTTGTGCGATTTTCAATCTTACAAGAGCACCGTCAAGATTTGCACCACATCGTTCAATATGAATGACATTGCTTGACGTTCCGCTCAGATAAGCTATTGTTCCATCCTCATTTGAATCCCCGCACAAGTAGCCCGGAAAAAATAATGACGATCTGCTTTGATTATTTAATCCGGAAATGTCAAAACCCGATGATTTCAACATTGCCATCTCATTTTCCAATTCGTCCATATTTATCGCAATTTGTGTGCGACCAGTACCTTCATTGTCTATTGCGGTTAATACGAATGTTGATGACGATTCCCAGTCGAATATAAAGGTATATTCATCAGATGATATTCGTGTCGGCAGGTTATTAAAACCGCCGAACAGAATCTCAAAGGTACTGTTGTCAATAAATATTTTCTCATCACCGGAATTGATGTATTTATTTTGTAACTGTACAACAGCACCTGCAACTTTTGTCGGAATACCCAAATTATTTCTTTCCCCGAAGAAAGCTACCGAGTCACCTGCGACTGAAGTGGCGCTGAATAGTAGAGCATCGTTCATATTCGTATATAATGTATAACTGAAGTCATCCTCTTTTTCCTTTTTTTTCTTTTCATCCGATCCGAAAATATCGCAACCTGAAATAATAATTGAGATAACCAGGAATAGAACGATGATAAAAGGAAGTGAGTGCATGCGGCTTGTACCCGTATATCTACTCATTTGCACCTCGTGTTTAATGGTTATAATGATGATCAGAGTCTCTCTAAGTATTTTATTGAAAAGAAATTACTCTCCTTGATAACCAACTTTTATAGTTGAAATATAATATTTATTTAACCATTAATACAATATAATATTTATATTAGTATAATTATACCTTAATATATAAAATAGTGTTTATAATACACTATAAATTTTTGTTTTTATTTATTAGGTTTAAATACGTATAGAAATAATTTTCATATATTTAATATTTGAAAAAATCACGGGGAATATAATTACACATAAGAGATATTGCTATTTTCATGAATATCGTGCAAATCCAACAGGCATACTTTTTGCTATGTTATTTTTTACAATAAATGGGAGACAAAATGCCATATTTTAGTTTCCCGGTGAACTGATATGAGTCATTTTTGGAGGAGTTATGAAAAAAATAATATTCATATTTGTGATCCTTTTTATTGCAGGCTGCCTGCGTATTGCCGATCCTTATGACCCGGACAGGAATGCACCCGACAGGCAAGAGCAAAGAGACGGCGGGCCATCTGAGTAATCTATTCCATGGGTTCTGTAAATAATTTAATTAATGAATGGATTGCCGGAATTAGCAATGGTTTCTAATGCCTGATTTTATTAATCTCGATTACGGATCGGATTATTATAGGGAAACCATGAGACATATGAATATAGAGAATCGCCTTGCGGATAGGTTACGGCTTGCATTGATTGTTGCTGAAGAGACATTCAGTGATAAACAGTTACCGGTCCTTGAAAAGGAACTTGCTGAAATCCTGGAAACAAGGGAAAAACCGCTGACAGAAATTGAGGATCAATTCCGGAAAAATTGCCGTGATATGCTCCGTACCGTGTCATATAAACCCACCGGACGCGGCAAGCCGGCATCAGAGTACCTCCACAGGGAGGCGGCGGAGGGAAGGTTTCCACGAATCAATACAGTTGTGGATATAAACAATTATATATCGCTTAAATACCTTGTACCAATTTCACTATGGGACCTGGATAAAGCGGATACCGATACCTATATCTTCAGGACAGGGAATGAAGATGAGGAGTTCATTTTTAACCAGAATGGCCAAGTGATCAGACTGAATGGCCTGGCCACAGGTTTTGCTGTAACTGCTGGCCGCGAAATTCCGGTTATCACGCCGGTAAAAGACTCACAAAAAACAAAAACCTCAATAGAATCAAAGAATATCGGGGTTGCCATATACTATCCGGCAGATTGGGAGGGTTTTCCCACAATAGGAGAAATCACTGAAGAGTTTGCCGGACTCTTGAATCATATTTCAGAAAAAGTATATCACTTTTATAAGTAACCTGAGTACGATGAATTAACCCGGCTGGTTTGGTAATGAGACGGTTGTTTGATGTTAAAAATCATTCAGTGACCATCTCAGGTTTCTGAGCGGATTTTCAATCATCTCCTCAAAGTAAAAAGAGAGATTGATATCATTTAAATGACCGTTTTCGGAGATTCCTTCAATGCGACCGTCAATTTCAAGATTGCCTTCGAGTACCCCATCTTCAGGATAAATAAAAGTGATGGAACCCTTGCCGCCAATGAGCTCTCCGATCGGTATCAGGCCAGCTTCATCATCTCGTTGTGATATTCGCGTAATAGCCAGGTATGTCGGGCCATCAACAGATTCTGGTGCCGGGCCTGCAAGCACCGCAGTGCCTTCAATAAGGGTGGTATCATTTACCGGTAATATGACCATGCATAATGAAAGAACTCGTCCGTCCGGTGTCAAAATCATATTGCTGAAACTCGCTGTTAAACCATCGGAATGTATTTTATAATATCCGCCACCATAAACAGTGCCGCTAAGTGGGCCTTTAATTTCACCCTGTAGTGGTATTTCATCACGGCGGCTGTTCAACATGTCTATAATATCCTTATCCGACATTACAGAAAGAGATGGCATTTCACAAAAACCGGGATCTACGACATCAAACACAAAATCCGGATCAAAAAAATGAATATCCTCATCTGATTGAGCAAAAGCTGAAAAACACAATAAAAGGCTTATGACTAACGACAGCAGGAAAGAGGGTGCTATTTTCATGACAAATCAGATAAGTTTATTTTTAGTTGATCACATGGTAGCATTCCCTTTAGTCAAAATCCACTTCTTATTGGTAGTTGTAGATGCAGTAATTGCTCTTCATCAAATGCAAACATCAATCATCAATCATATATCTTTAAATATATTGTCCAAATCCTGCAATATTGCCTTCGATGATGCTTTATTGATGCCTGCTTTAATACTGTCAATTTCCTCGAAAATCTCTTTTCGCAGGTCATTGTGCAATTCTTTCACATCTAAGTCAAATTCCGAATCTTCAAATGAATCAAGAAAGCCGTTGTCATAGGAGAAGGTATACAACTCCTCGAAAAGTCCGTAAACCCGGTTAATTTCGCCGTAAATAATCGGGTGTTTTGTAAGTATTTCCATTATCTGAAGCACATCGGTGTGCTGCAACCAGAATTCGGTCATACTCTGTGCATAGTCGCTGGCTGTTTCAAGTCCGTTCAGGTTACTTGGCTCAAAAACGGCATAACGGGTGAGAGGCGCCTTGAATTTAAGGATTTCACTTACATATATGTTTTCTAAAAAACCATAGCGGAATTGGGTTATGGCATCCCAGCGTTTGTTTTGTTTCATTAAAAGCAGGGCATAACTATAGCGCAAAGGCGGATACTGATCCGCATTTTTTTTTAGAAATTTTTCAGCTTCGTTCAGGTTGCCGTTTTTCAGGTACAAGTCGCCCATCAGCCATCGGATTCCCAGGTTGTCGTCCGGGTTGTAATACAAAATTTGATTACCGGTTTCTATTGCCTGGTTTGTCTTTCCGTTTTGATCGTACAGTAGAAGAAGCTTGTGTATCAGCCTTAAATAGGGCTTATTTTCTTCAAAAATCCATGGGATTTCACCATCATAGCCTGCGGGGATTATACTTTTAAAGAAATCGATAGCTTTGTTGAGTATTTTTTCGGCTTGATTCAGGTCGGTTGATTCAATTTCTATATCTGAGAGTAATATATAAGCTTCATCATAGGAAGGATCACGCTTGATAATTTTTTCGAGCAATTTTTTTGATTTGCGATACTCATACTCATGGTACAGGTCCTCTGCTTCCATGAAAAGTTCATCAACTTCTAAATCTGTTTCGCCAAACTTAAACATCCCAAGCTGTTTTTTGTTCTGATCGTATATTTCAAACTTTGGTAGCAGGTACATAAATTTTGAGATTAGGGTGTATTACCAGCCGGATTTTTTAACATCCGGCTGGTATGTATGTTGAATTACGAAAGTTCTACTGTTTTACCCGTTTTCACCGATTCATCACTGGCAAGCACAATTTGTAGTGTATGCACTACTTCACGAAGATGGCCGGAGAGATCAAGGTCTTCTTTGATGGATTTCAGGAAAAATTCCTGCTCAAGATAGCAAAGCTCATCGTGGCCGGGTTCGTCCGGAGTATCAATCAGTTCATCATCATTAGCAAGTTTGCCGGTTTCATCCATCTTGGAATGATGAAGGTGGAGGCGTTTTACTGTTGTATGCCCTCCGATATCTGCAGAAGAGCCGCGCGGCAAATCAAAAGTATTTTTACTGATGCTGACACTGCCCTTAGGCCCCATCACATCCTTAACGAAATAGGCCTGTTCGCTGATCATAGGTCCCCAGCCCGACTCGTACCAACCCACAGAACCGTCATCAAAACGGACCTGCAGCTGGCCATAGTTGTACTGGTCGGGATGAATTTCATCAGACAATCGTGCACCGATAGCACTTACACTTACCGGGTTTGCTTTGGTCATCTGGCACATCACATCCACATAGTGCACACCGCAGTCAACAATTGGCGACATTGCCTCCATAATGCTTTTGTGAACTTTCCATTCTTTACCCGTGCTTTGCTGGTTCAGGTTCATCCGCATTACAAGAGGTTTACCAAGCTCTCCGGCTATTTCGATGAATTTTTTCCAGCCCGGGTGGTGACGCAGGATATAGCCCACAACAACTTTTTTGTTCGCTTTTTCAGCGGCTTCTACCACAGCATTCGCATCTGCCACTGTTTCGGCAATAGGTTTTTCAACAAAAACATGGCAGCCGGCTTCGAGTGCCTTAATGGAAAATTCGGCATGTGTGCCAGGATAGGTGCAAATACAAACTGCATCTGGCCTGGTTTTAGAAATTGCACTTTCATAATCATTAAATGTGGGATAGTTACCCATTTCCCGGTTTAACCGGTCGAGATTCTCCTGGTTGCGGTCAACCAGCCCAACAATATTAAAATCTTCCATTTTGTGATATGCGCGGGCATGGGATGTACCCATATTACCACATCCTACTACAATGATATCTATCTTTTGATTTTGCATGGCAAACTACTTATGTGTTGTTAGTTACTTTGTTCATTTTTTTAAGTATAGCAGGATGGTGGATAACCTGCAAAATAATTGATGCGATGACAGGTAACGGAAACAGAACAGAAAGATAAAATGCTTTTTGACTTCTAATCCATAAACATCCTATATTTGTCATTCTTGGGGCTATAGCTCAGCTGGCTAGAGCGTCGCGCTGGCAGCGCGAAGGTCCGGGG
>RECI01000130.1 GCA_007694095.1 Balneolaceae bacterium
ATCCGTGCCCGTATTACCCGGTCTCCAATCTGAATTCGATCGGCAACATCCAGGCCTCGGACTACCTCCCCAAACCGGGTGTAGAAACCATCCAGGTGCGGTGTCGGGTTTAGTGTAATAAAAAACTGGCTTCCTTCGGTATCCGTACCGGAACTGGCAACTCCAACGCTGCCACGGCTGAATGTTACGAATGATGGCTCTGTGGGCAAGCGGTAAGCTGGCCCGCCAAACCCGTCCATCCTGTCAAAATCCCCGCCTTGAACCACAAAATTGGCAATTACACGATGAAATGGTACACCGTCATATTTTCCGGAGCGGCTGAGGCTGTCGATGGAGGATACGGTAAATGGTGCGCTTAGTGGATCAAGCCGGATTTCAATCTTGCCGCGGTTTGTTTCGAGTATCCAGTACGGGTTTATCCCCAGGTTGTAAAGGCGCTCCCAATCCGGCGCTTTCACCCCTTTTTCGGGAATCTCAAATGACCCATCAAAATCGTCCGGCGCGTGAAACCTGAGTACATCAACCAGTACACCTGCATTTTCATACTCACCATTTTTCAAAAAATTCTGGAAAAAATCATACATCAAATCAAAATCATCCGGCCTTATGATAAACTCATTCTGCAGGAAGCGTTCAAGTGCGTGAACAACACTCCGGTCACCCCTCTCAAGTTGCTCTAAAACCATATCCCTGATTTCTGCAATAAATCCATCCTCCTCAAAATAGTCAACGAAAACAGGAATGAGTGCCTGGAATGCATGATAACCACGAATACCACCCATGTTTATATTTTCACGGATAAAATCCATGAAATCTGTGTGGCTTAGAATTTGTCTGTAAAGAGGAAACAGCCTGTCAGCCAGGTATGGATTTTCAGATAATGTAAAATCAAGCCGGTTTTTATATCTGCTGATATCTGAACCATTTACCTGAAGAAGATTTAATGATGACGCAAAAATTTCATGATTTCGGGTTCGCCCGGTAATTTCTTTCTCAACATAATTCACCAGGTCTTGCTGCACGGGTGAAATATTTGCAAGTGAAACCAGTGTTTGAACAGCTACATGGGGGTTGCGATGGTTCAGCAACCTTCTTACAATTCCAAAAGGAACATCAATGCCGTCAAAATGTACAAGGTTTGCAGCAAGTTCGACAGAAAGCTGCACATGTTCTCTAAGTTCGGCATCGGTATACTTCATCATCACCATACACAGCACTTCTTTCCCGACAATACGAACAAGCATTTCATCCTCCGCTGGACTATACCACATCCCTGTTAACCTGTAAAATTCAGCAAGTTCTTCCTGCAGCAGGCTGCCCGGTTCAGGCCGGTTGAGGGAGCTCCGGAATAAACCATAGAGCAAATGTTTGCGAACCTGTCGGTCTGCAGCGCCAAATGCGATATTTAATACTTCACGGACCATTAGTTCATTCACCTTTTGGCGGGATAAGATAACACCTAAGGCAAGCGAACAATGATAACTGTTGCGTAGTATGTCACCCATTTGGGATAGTTCTTCAGCCACATCCAACATGCCCAGCTGCCTGAACACCTGGCATACTGCATCTGAACGAATATCCCCGTTTTTAAACCTTTCGAGAAGGCTGGCAACCTGTATTTCATTAATCGGCCGCAAACTCACCATGTACCAGGTTTCCGGTTCGTCGTGATCTATCCCAAGTTGAATATACTCCTCCAGATCATCGGGTTCAGTCTTTGTAATTGCCCTTCGTGCGAGCCCGGCCGTATGTTTATCATCATGGTCAATCCACAGAAGCAGCTCCCGATAGTAACGATGAGTAATCGCAGTCTCCAATTCAGGATACCCATTTATGAAGCTTTCAGACTGCTGCATGGGATGATGATCCATGTCACAGCCAATGATGAAGATCCAAATTATAAAAGGGATAAACCAAACCCGGGCTTGATGAAAGTATTTATTTATAGAATTGTTTTTGATAAAAGTTCTTCTTTTATTACACATATATTATACATAAAACTATTTATACTATGGACAACGCTCAATTGACCAGAAAACAGAAGGAATTTTTTGATTATATCATCGACTATAAAAAAGAGTATGATGTATGGCCTACCTACAGGGAAATAGCCGAGGCCTTCAATTACAAGTCTCCAAATAGTGTAACCCAAAATATACAGGCTTTATTAAAAAAGGGATACTTAATTAAAACGGATGAAGATGAATATGATATTCACCCAAACTACGAGGAAAATCTCGGGCTCAAAAAAAGTACAGGAATACCAGTTCGCGGGCTCATTGCTGCCGGGTACCTGCAGGAAGCCGTTGAAGCCGACCTTGGGCGTATTACACTCGAAACCCTTTTTCCTAACCTTGAAAACATGTTCGCCCTTCGTGTTTCGGGTATGAGTATGAGAAATGCAGGTATTTATGACGGGGATTTTGTGTTGCTTATGGACAGTGATATCAGGGACGGTGATATTGGTGCTGTTCTTTATGACGGCGAAACCAGCCTTAAACGGATCTATTACGATAAAAACGGTCTTCGCCTCGAGCCGGCCAATGAAGAGTACCAGGATATCATCATCGAGCCTGATGTGTTTGAAGAAGTGCGGATCATCGGCAAATACATTGGCCATGTAAACCGTACCGGAATTTATAAATCAATCCCGAAAAAAATGGCCGGGTAAAAAAACTGAAAACAAAATTTTGCCGTCTGCTTCAGCTGGCGGCTTGAAAAGCTCCGCAAATACCCTCCCTTGCTAAAGTGATCCAGGAACTGAGGCTGTCTCAAAAGCAAATATAAAATTGTGACAACTTAAAATTGTTATGTTTGCACAAATGTGGAAAAGGAGCTCCCCTCCTTGCGGTGTTTTTTACCTCGAAAGTCAGATTCCGGTTGCAAGATAGAAACATGCCGTACCTCCGGCACGGGGTCGCGCTTCAATTCTTGGTTTCTACAAACATATCGCACCTGACAGCGCGTTTTGGTTAATAAAATTACATCGACGCATTAAAAGGTTTGTGATTCAGGGATCGTTTGTACCAATGCAACTTCACTCGTCCCGTCAGGGATGCTATGTTTGTAGAAAAAGACCGGCCCGAACATGCCTTTGTCCCGGCAGGGACAATATGTTTCTGGTTAAAAGCATCGTACGGCGTATTTACGGACGTTCTTTTTGCGTCGGAGGCAGGAAGCAAGGAATAGTTGGAAATCGATTCTATCATTTATCACCTAAATTTATTAAGCCTAAAAATAGCATTAACGACTTTTGAGACCGCCTCTCGGGAAGATTTCAGGAAAAATGGGAACCTATCCCGAGGTGTCAAGACTGTCGCTCCACTCCAGCATTTCACTTTTCACTTTTCACTTTTCACTTTTCACTTTTCACTTTTCACTTTTCACTTTTAAAAAAATGATATCTCACAGAGCTATTCCCAATTGAATATTTGCACCAAATCCTTTTCGTGATTTTATCAATGGTATTTTGTATTGTTATAAAAAAAAAGCAGCAATGAAAATTCAATTTTATTTATTGACTTTACTGATGTTCCTGGCTTTTACATGGTTTCAGGATGCCAAGGCACAAAACAGCCGTTTCATGATTGCCAATCTTTATGATGGCCCGTCAGATACACTGAACGAGATACTCGAATCTTTCAGGGTACGAAACCCCGGCTATGATTTTACCTATTATTCTTCCGTAACGGGTATCGGAAAAGAGAATGTTCATCGGATAGTGTTTCTTCAGGAGGGAGAAGGAAATGCAACCATAACCACTGAAGCGGGGGACAGAATAGAATCATCTCTAACATTTGGGGATATGGTGATACTGAGAAAAGGTGAACACATGCATACAGATCAGCCTCTCGGGTTTCTCGTTTTTACGGTTCCCGATATACCACCGGCAGAATTACCTTCCTATATCCGTCCCGATTGGGATCCAAATATCACGGATGTACCAGGCGGGTGTGCAACCGAGATTGATGCCTACCGCCGGATTCTTTTGACATGGAGAAAGGACGTGGGTGAATATATTTTCCACTCCCTGAATGCCCATCGGGTTCGAATCAGGGATTCCTTTAGTCATTATCATCCCGAAGATACCGGCTTTGACGAATTTTATCTTGTGCAAATGGCAGAAGAAGGTGCAAAAATCATCATCAGCGAAAATGTTGAACTCATCAGGGAACCAGAGAAAATCACTGCTTATCAGGCCACCGAATTAATACAGGAATATGAATTACGGAAAGGTGATTTGGTCTATATACCCAGGGGAGTCATGCACAGAGGGGTTGGCGGGGTTCTTGCGCAGGTGATAACGGTTCCCGGGTTCATTCCGGGAAGTGAAATTGGCGTTGACCATCTGATCAGGGAAATCAACGAAATTCTTGCACTCGACAATGAAAATGCCCTGCCCTATAACATAGAATTTTCATCTGAACCTGTGATAAGGTAAATACAATAGCCTATTTTTGTTTTGAATCTTTACTGATCGTAATGAGCCGTCCGTTGGCTCCCTGCCTGGATTCGAAAAGCTGGGAATCCTTAATCCATGCCCTTCCGCCATCGCGCTGCAGCTTTTTTGTGTTTTTATATTTAAAGGCTAGTTTGTGGAGATCGGGTAATTTGCTCATGAATATATCCTGCTGTAATCTTTATTTATTTCTGACCGCCTTAAATTACGTCTGTTTCATTTAATAATTCAACTTTTTGATTGCTTTATAGTTATCCCGTTCAGTAAAACTTCAGCCCCAACGAGGTATGGTTTTTTTTGGGAAGATTTGCCCTTGGCCTGAACTCCATCAAGGATCATACTCGTGAAGGTGTTTTCGGCTCCCGGGTAAAACCCTTCTTGTTATATATGGCTCTGTCTTCTTGAACCGAAAAATGGAATGCCTTAACAGCCGGCATAAGGATCCTTATGAGACATCATTGTTAAAAATATTGGTTCTACCACTTTTTTAATGGATTCGGATGATATTGGATTTTTGTGATGGGGAGTTTTTAGTTTTGAGTTTTTAGTGTTTAGTTTACCAGTGTCGAGTTTTCGAGACTGTCGCTACAACTCCAGCTTTTCATCCCGACAAGCATGCCGGGACTGTCGCTAACCGCTCCAGCTTTTTTACCCATTAAATTTAGTGGTATAACCAAAAAATTTACATACCGATGATCGGGCTTTTTCCCTTTCTATCAATCTGTATCCGAAGTATATCTGATCCGCCACCTGGTGATTCGTTTTGTTATTCAACCTGCGGTACCCTTCCATCAATACATCAAAATAAAATAGTGCCAAAAGGATACTTAAAATGATTTTAATTTATTTAGAAAAGCCATATATTTTGTGTCTATAAAAAATTCAGAATCAACAAGAAATTTATCAAACATGTACGCTATCGTAAAAATTGGCGGCCATCAATATAAAGTAGAAGAAAATCAAACTGTTTTTGTAAACAGGCTTTCTGATGATGAGAAGGTAACCATTGAAGATGTTCTGCTTGTTAAAGATGACAAAGGAAACATAAAAGTCGGCAAGCCCACAGTAGAGGGTGCAAAAGTTGAAGCATCCATCGTAGATCACCTGAAAGCCGACAAAGTAATTATTTTTAAAAAGAAACGCAGAAAAGGATACAGGGTAAAACGTGGCCACCGGCAACCGATCACCCAACTCAAAATTGAGAAAATTTCTTAAAGAAGAGGTAAATCATGGCACATAAGAAAGGACAAGGCTCAACCAGGAACGGACGTGATTCAGAATCAAAACGTTTGGGTGTAAAGAAATTCGGAGGAGAAGTGGTTCGTGCAGGCAATATCATTATTCGCCAGCGAGGAACCAAGTACCACCCCGGTGAAAATGTTGGAAGAGGCAGTGATGACACCCTTTTTGCTCTGGCTGAGGGAACTGTTTCTTTCCGGACAAAAGCAGGTGGACGCAAATTTGTGAATGTGGATCCTGTTTAAAATTTTTTTCAATATTTTTTAAAGCCCTGATAACACTGTTATCAGGGCTTTTTTTATTTTCGGATTATGGATTTTAATATACCCGAATATCCCGGCTTGCAGTTTGGAACCATTTATTGCATTGGCCGAAATTATGCAAGTCATATTGAAGAGATGAAGAGCGAGATTACGGAAGATCCGGTAGTTTTCCTGAAACCACGCAGCAGCATTATTTTTAATGGCGGCACCATTCACATCCCAAATTCTTCCAGGAATGTTCACCATGAGGTAGAACTGGTTTTACTAATAGGGTTGGAAACCAGAAATATTGAACCTGGTAAAGCAGCCGGATCTGTTAAAGCCATTTCTGTAGGCCTGGATATCACGGCAAGGGATTTGCAGTCAGTTGCCAAAAAAGGCGGCTTGCCGTGGTCACTTTCAAAAGGATTCGACACCTTCGCCCCGGTTGGAAATTTTATAAATTTTACACCAGATATCGATCTTGAAAATTTAGATATAGACGTCAGCGTTAATGGTGAAACCCGCCAAGCAGGAAATACATCTCATATGCTGTTTTCTTGTGAAGAAATAATTTCTTATTTATCAAAACAATTCACATTATACCCTGGCGACCTGATTTTTACCGGCACCCCGGAAGGCGTCAGTTCTATTATGCCGGGTGATGTCATACAGGCATCGCTTCAAAAAAAACTATCATCTTTGACAGTTTATGTTCAATAGCCGGTTACGAATTATTTCATTTTCGATTCTTACGGTTCTGTTTTCAATAACTGCCGTTAAATCACAACCACTCTCTTTTTTGGCGGATTCTGTGACCTATCTTTGGCCAACGGATTCCAGTACACTTCTATCATCAACCTTCGCGGAAACCCGCTCAGCTCATCTGCATGCCGGTCTCGACATACGAACATGGGGACGTGAAGGATACCAGGTTTTTGCAACACGTGATGCCATTGTACACAGAATCGGCATGAGTCCCTACGGATATGGAAATGTAATCTTTTTGAAACATGACGATGACAGTTATTCTGTTTATGCGCACCTCAACCGGTTCGAGCCTGGATTACAGTCAGTTGCAGATTCTATTCGTTTTATAGACTATCGTGCTGCAATCGATGAAGTAATTGAACATAAAAACATCAGGTACAGGCAGGGTGATTTGATCGCATTTACCGGTTCAACCGGTGTTGGACCGCCACACCTACATTTTGAACTCAGAACACCTGAATTTAAACCTTTTAATCCGCTGCTCACCAATTTAAGAGTACGTGACACCATACCCCCTGTGTTCAGACAGCTTGCCGTTGAATACCTGGATCCTGAAACGTTAAAAATGCAAAACTATCACATTGTTAATGTTAACAGTGTGGGGAATCGGTACAATTTTGGTGATATTACGGTTCACGGGCCTGTTGGCTTAGCCGTGAATGTCCATGATCGCGCAAATGATACTCCAAACATATATGCGGTGCATACCCTTACTATGGTTCACCAGTCAGATACTCTTTTCCATTCACGTGCAGATTATTTTCCACATACGGCAGCCCGCCACATGTTTTTAGACCGGTCATATCCAATTCTTGCTGAAACCCGGCGGGGCTTCCAGCGGCTTTACAAGGTTTCCGGCAATCAGCTTCCGTTTTATCATTCTCTGAAAAACCACGGATTGATACAGTTTGAGAATGGCAGTTATCCCATACAGATTATTGCAACGGATATTAATGGAAATCGATCCGTGGCCGACGTTACAATTCACGTACGCGGCAATCCCGGTTCTTTGAACAGGGATATTACCCATATTCCTGTATATCCTGATCCGCCTGTATTTGAAATGGCTTCAATTTTCAACTGGAAGTATATCGCTATTGACCATAATGAACCCGTTTTACTATCCTCAATCTCAGAAAATATTCCCTATCAAAAAAACGAAGCCCCCTATCGCTATCTCCCCGGAAGCTTTATCGAGAAAAAAATTAGTCCTGGAAGAAAATCAACACTTTCAACACCGGATAAAAAAGCATGGATTATCTTTCCTGAAGATGCACTTCTTGATACACTGCATTTGCGAATGAATATCATACATTCGCAAAATGAAATATATGTAAACTTTGAACCGGACAGGCTACCGATCCATCGAAATATTGAATTCAGCCTAATTTTGCCAGATTACCTGAGAGATAATCCGAGACTTGCATTATTTTCGGTGGATCAATTCAGAAACCGAAGATTTTTTATGAGTTCCACCAATACTGATGGAATGATAAGAGGCAGTTTGCGGGAAATAAGCAGTCTTGTAATTTCAGAAGACAATACACCACCAAGGCTAGGCAGTCCAAGATTAAGCCGCAATCTTGCCGGAAATCACATCGTAATTATTCCTGCCAGAGACCCTGAAACCGGGATAGATTTTGCACGTTCAGAAATAACCGTAAATGGTTTACGAGGCCTTGTGGAATATGACCCGGAAAAAAACTGGCTGATCTATTATAATCCGAAATTCAGACCTGCATCCAGTAATCGTGTGGAAATTGTAGTATATGACGGGGCCGGTAACCGAAGCACCAGTTCCGCTACGATATAATAAAATTTAAACCTGTGTGAATCACAGGTCATCCCAGCCTGCCTTGCTCATAAGAATTGGCTCAATCGGACCTGATTTATGAACTGGCTGCGAGTTCTGTATTTCCTTACCAATAAGGTTATTATTCAAACAATATAATAACAGTAACTTACGTATTCATAACGCAGCAATACAACTTATTTCGATGAGAACATTTTTCGGGAGTGTTTTTACGGCAACGGTTTCCCTAGCTGGAGGATTAGCATCAAAGTATCCGCCATAAATCTCATTCACCACAGAAAAATCATCCATATCTGCAAGAAATATTGTGCATTTAAGCACTTTCGAAAAATTACTGCCGGATTCCCTTAGTACTTCCTTCAGATTTTCCATAACCCTTTTCGTTTGCTCAACTATGCCTCCCTGAACAATTTCCATGGTTTTCGGGTTCAGGGCAATCTGTCCGGAACAATAAACTATCTGGTTATGAACCACTGCCTGGCTGTATGGTCCAATAGCTGAGGGGGCATTTATGGTTTCTACGATGCGTTTTGACATAATCATTTATGGTTTGTGAAACTTTTTGTTATAAACAACATTCAAAAATACAAAAACAACATGAATAACAGCACGTTTGTAAGGCATATTGATGCATGCAGATATTGCAGAAAGCTATATATATAGTTACTTTCTAATGATTCACTAAATAAAAAAACAACGACATTACGACATATATGAAAAGCTATAAACCATTTCTTCTAATACTTGCAATCGTTGGACTGCTTTGGGCATGTGAAACTACAGACCCATTCGTGAATGAAGTTCAAATTGGCATTTTGACGGGAAATTTTGAATCAGCACTTGCTGCTACAGAAGGGGCAATAGAAGCTGACCCTTCTAATTACGTAGCCCACTATTACAAAGGCCTCGTTTTGGCATCACAGGCTGAAACATTTGAAAACGCCGAGGAACGGCAACCTTATTATTCAAGAGCAAAAGAATCATTTGATACCGCTAAAAGTATTATGGAAGGCCTTGAAGAAACACCTGAAGAGCTTGAAGAGCTCAATAATTCAATAATCTCTTTCTGGGCTGATGAGTATAACATGGGGGTGAGTATCCAGAACGATGACAGCTTGTTTAATGCAACACCTGATCCCTATCGTGTATCACTTGCACATTTTCAAAATGCCGCTACCATAAATCCTGACAGCGCCATGACATACCAGGTAATGTCGTCAACTCATTTTCAGATGAATGACATCGACAGTGCTATTTCAACTTATGAACTTGCAATAAGCCTGATGCAGCAGCCACAAGTTGATGATTACGAATATATTATCAGTCTTTACCTGTTCAATAATCAATATGATGAAGCCATCGCAATGTCGAACAGGGCTCAGCGTGATTATCCGGATGAAGCTGTTTTTGTACAATTCCTTGCAGATGCTTATATCCAGCAGGGTGAACGGGACAGGGCAATCGAACTTATTGAAAACCTGATCGCAAACGACCCTGACAACCCTCAATACCGTCGTGTACTCGGCACCCAGATTTACCAGAGTGTGGACAGGTTAACAGCGGATGTATCCGGTCTGTACCAAAGACAATTTGACCTTCGCCAGGCAGCACGAAATCAACGAGGACAAGAACTCGATCAAACACAATCTCAAATCGAACAACTCACTTCACAAATAAACGCAAAAGAGCGTGAAATTGATGAATTGACACAAATCTCGATCCGTCAAATGGAAAGAGTTGTTGAACTGGAGCCAGATAGTGAATCAGCCAATTTTATTTTGGGTATCATTTACCAAAACCGGGCGGCTAACCTTTTTGAGCGAAGAAACAATACCACAGACAACCAGGAAGCCATGCAGTACGATGACCGGGCACGTGACAATCTCAGGGAAGCACTCAAATACTACGAAAGAGCTGCTGAACTGAATCCTGACAATCCGGAAAACTGGCAGTCCCTCTTCCAGGTTTATACCACTCTTGGAATGGAAGCAGAAGCTCAGGATGCTATGAGAAAAGCTGGATTTGACGACTAATAAAATTAATTACTTATATATGATGTATGTTAATACCCGAATGGCAGTTCTTGCAGGAATTGCCTTCGGGGTTTTTTTTACCCTCTCTTGTGCCACATCTGATAAAGTACAAACTCCGGCTTCATCAAATGCTGTTTCCGAGAGTTATAACGAACAGCTTTTATATCTGAACCAACGAATTCGGAGTAATCCGATGAATGAAGAATTGAGAGTACAGAAGGCTGAGCTTTTGTTTGAGTATGCTCATTCTATACCCGATCCTGAAGACCGAAAACGTGTTTATCAAGATTTACGTGTAACCGCTGATGATTCGCGGTCTTTACAGAATGCAAAACTGAAAATTGATGAAATAGTTAAAAGAGCCTGGAATTCAGAACAGAACAGCAGCATTCGCCTGTTGCAGGAAGACAGATCAGAAACATACGACATACACTTCTACAAAATCATCGCTCATCTAAACAACGCTATCACTATTATTCCGGATAGTTTGGTCACCTACTCCCTCAAATCTACAACTTTATATCGAAGAGGGCACTTGAATGAATCGATCAGTACACTTGTTGAAGCCAACCGAATTGCCAGAGGAACAAAACCCGAAATAAGGGAAAAACTTGCATTTTTATACCTGGAATCCGGATATGCTTCAGATGCAATTTCTATATATGAAGAGTTAACAAATCAATATCAGGACAGAGAAACCTACATTCACGGCCTAATCAACGCCCTTATACTTAATAAACAGCATGATGATGCCGTTTTGATATTAAGGAATCTATCAGAACAATATCCTGCCCGTACTCGTTACCGTGAATCATTGGCTACTGAATTATTTTACATTTTTTCTTCACAAGCCAACATTTTATACGATAATCCACAAGCAAGAAATGCATCTGAAGATGATATCAATGAAGCACTCAACATTTTAGAAGAAGCCCGTTTGTTATTTACGTCGCTGGATTCACAAATTCCTTCTAATGAAGAAAATATTTACAGGATGGGAACCTTTTATATGAAAGCTTCACATATCATACATCAGCTATCCGAACTTGACATTGGCAATGAACTTGCCGATGAACTCACAAATAAAAGCAATGAATATATGCAAAAATCACTCTCTTATTGGGAGCGGCTAGCTGAAATGTCATCAGACAACATGGAATACATGTACATCCTGCATAGTATATATCTTGAACTTGGAATGAATGAGGAAGCCGATTCAATAGAGAGAACATTTAACTTTTAGAATGTATGAAGTTTAATACAAGAGCCATACATGCAGGTCAAAAACCTGAAGAGACAACAGGGGCAGTTATGCCTCCCATCTTCCAAACCTCAACCTACGCACAACAAGCACCAAATGTGCACAAGGGATATGATTATGCAAGGGTTGGTAATCCTACCAGAACAGCCCTTGAACATCTGATTGCAGGCCTTGAAGAAGCCACTTCATGCGCCTGCTTTTCTAGTGGTGTCGGTGCAATAGATGCCATAATAAAAACACTTAAACCCGGTGATCACGTATTATCCACTAACGATTTATACGGCGGATCGTACCGGTTGTTCACATCCGTATTTGAGCCCTACGGAATCGAATTCTCCTTTGTGGACATGACCGATCTTCAACAGGTTGAGCGATCCATAAAAACAAATACAAAACTTTTATGGATCGAAACACCCACAAATCCACTTTTGAGAATTATTGACATTCAGGAAATAGCTGAATTATCAACGCAAAGAGGAATTCTAAGTGCAGTCGATAACACCTTCGCCTCTCCCTACCTTCAGCAACCGCTTCTGCTTGGGGCCGATATTGTAATGCACTCCACAACAAAATATCTTGGCGGGCATTCTGACGTGATAGGCGGGGCGGTTGCGTCTAATAATGAAGAATTTATGGAAAAGATACGGTTCCAGGTCAAAACAAGCGGGGCGGTCCCCGGTCCTATGGATTGTTACCTTACGCTGCGAGGCATTAAAACGCTGCACGTACGGATGGAACGCTCGGTTGAAAATGCAAAAGTGATCGCCGGTTTTCTGGATGATCATCCACTGGTTGAACATGTCCATTACCCGGGATTACAAAATCATCCCCAATTTGAGCTGGCAGCCCGGCAAATGAAAGATTCCGGGGCAATGATATCATTCAGCCTCAAAGACAATACAACGGAACGAGCCTTTCAGGTAATGAGTGCTACCAACGTATTTACCCTGGCTGAGAGTCTTGGAGGCGTTGAGTCGCTCATAAGCCATCCCGCATCTATGACTCATGGCTCTATCCCAAAAGAGATCAGGGAAAAAGCCGGACTATCCGATTCCCTGATTCGTTTATCAGTGGGCATTGAAGATGTTGAAGATCTTATTGCCGATCTGGATTTGGCCTTGAGCAACTAATCGAAGATGTAATCATTTTTTTTCGGGGTTATATTCAAAATCCAATTACCACACGTTAATATTTTACAAGGTTAACAGCCTGTATGAGTTTGGATTCCGTTTGAAATTTGGTGCTTGGAATTTGTTTTTTACAATATTTGGTTAGAAGTTAAATATTCAGACACTAAAACAAATTCTTATGAGAAATGTTGTAATAATTGCCGCCAAACGAACACCAATTGGTTCATTTGGCGGGAGCCTCTCTTCCTTAACCGCGCCTGAGCTGGGAGCGGCAATAATCTATGAAGTTGTAAAAACCGGTGGCATCAAACCAGATGATGTTGACGAAGTAGTGATGGGAAATGTACTCTCGGCCGGGATAGGACAGGCACCGGCACGCCAGGCTGCTCTGAAAGCAGGACTATCAGAAAAAACACCAGCAACCACCATAAATAAAGTTTGTGCCTCAGGCATGAAGGCCATTATGATTGCAGCCGGCCAAATTGCACTTGGCCAAAATGAAATTATGGTAGCAGGAGGCATGGAAAGTATGAGTAATGTCCCCTATTATCTTGAAAAACATCGTTTTGGATCGAAATTGGGTAATACCGAAGTAGTAGATGGTATCATCAAAGATGGATTGTGGGATGTTTATAATGATTTTCATATGGGCAGTGCCGGGGAATTATGTGCAAGGGAATGCAATATCAGCCGGGCTGATCAGGATGCATTTGCGATAGAATCCTATAAAAGAGCAATAAATGCTCACGAAAACGGCTTTTTTAAGGATGAGATTGTTCCGGTTAAAGTAAAGAACCGTAAAAGTGAGGTTTCCATGATAAGTATGGATGAAGAACTTGAAAAGGTGAATTTTGAAAAAATTCCACATCTCAGGCCTGTTTTTGACAAAGAAGGAACAATTACAGCAGCCAATGCAAGCAGTATTAATGACGGTGCTGCTGCGGTTCTTTTGATGAGTGAAGAGAAAGCAGCTGAGCTTGGCTTAAAGCCTTTGGCAAAAATTATTAGTTATGCCAGCTCAGCAAAATCCCCTGAATGGTTCACCACGGCTCCTGCTGATGCCATCCCAATCGCATTGAAACGCGCGGCAATAACGAAAGAACAAACGGATCTTTTCGAGATAAACGAAGCCTTTTCCGTTGTATCTCTTATCAATAACCGACTACTGGAACTTGATCCGGCAAAAGTAAATGTTCATGGCGGAGCCGTGAGCATAGGCCATCCAATCGGATGTTCAGGTGCAAGAATTATTGTTACCCTGATAAATGCACTGCATCAATACGAAAAAACTTTAGGTTGTGCAGGAATTTGCAATGGCGGCGGCGGTGCATCTGCAATGGTTATTGAAAGAATATAGCTCCCAATTTTTCAGTTTGCTCAAATATATTTTGATTGAATTGAATTCGCATACTGAATAAAATCATCAGATGTTAGTAGAATGGACACTTTAGCTGCCACGATAAAAGTTCGACAGAAAGCTCGTGACCTTGGTTTTGATCAGTGTGGATTTGCAAAAGCCGAACCGCTGGATCAAGAAGCCTTCCGGCTCGAAAATTGGCTCAATCAGAATTTACATGGAACCATGAGCTGGATGGAAAACCATTTCGAGAAGAGAATTGATCCCACAAAACTTGTCCCCGGATGCAAAAGTATTGTGAGTGTAATCATGAATTACAGGTTTGAAGAAAATGAAGAATTCGACCTCATTGGCACAGTCCCCAAAATTGCAAAATATGCACGCGGAAGAGATTATCATAAAGTTTTTAAGAATCGTCTGAAGCATCTGTTTAAGTTTACAAAAGAACTAATTGGCGATATAAACGGCCGCATTTTCGTAGATTCTGCGCCGGTAATGGACAAAGTATGGGCACAACGAGCTGGCAACGGCTGGATTGGGAAAAACAGCAATCTGCTTAATAAAACTCACGGGTCATGGTTTTTGATCGGAGAAATGATTATTGATGTTCCGTTTGTCTATGATTACCCGGAAACGGATCATTGCGGAAACTGCACTGAATGCATTGATGCGTGCCCAACAGATGCCATTCACGAACCTTATAGAGTAGATTCTAACCGTTGTATTTCTTATTTGACTATTGAATTAAAAGAAAAAATGGATCGAGAGTTTGAAGAACTGGTGGGTGAATGGATGTTTGGCTGCGACATTTGTCAGGATGTTTGTCCCTGGAACCGAAAAGCAAACTATGGTTCACATGATGACCTAAAGCCGAGATCATCACTTCTGGATCCGAATAAAAAATGGAGTCAGATCTCAAAAGATGAGTTTGAAACTATTTTTCAAGGAAGCGCTGTCAGAAGGGCATCATATTCGCAGTTTATACACCAGGCAAAAATTGCTGAAACGAATATCAGGTAAACTGAAAATAGATTATGAGAATCAACATAAGCAAAAGTGCTGCCCAAATTATGATCGCATAACGGCTAAATTCTTCACCTTCTTTTATTTTCCGAAAACTTTGTGGTTTAATTCCCTGAAGCAGAAATGTAAGCACTCCGGCAAGATTTACACATATGATATAAGTAACGGTAAGTAATCCGGCACCGATTGCAAGATCATACATACCGTTACCAATCAACAACCCTGTTGCTACCATCGGAGGCAGCAAAGCTACGGCAACCATCACACCGATTACCGCTGCAGAAATTCCTCTTGTAAATGATAAACACCCGGCCACACCTGCCGCAAGCCCCAAAGCAATGTCTGCAAAACTAACTGTGGTTCTTGAACTGATTTCGTAAACCTCCGGGTTTATTTCGAATATCGAACCCATTAAAATGGACAAGATCATACCCAAAGAAAAACCATACATAATTGATTTGAGAGATCTTTTCATAAGAGCCCTGTCTCCCAGGGTTGTTGCCAAAGCAAGACCCACATTGGGCCCCAGGATTGGGGCAATAACCATAGCACCAATCACCATGGCAGGACTATTGCGAATGAGTCCATTCGCAGCAACGATGCATGAAAGTGCAATCAGCAGCAAATATACCCATGAAAAATCAACAACTTCTTTGATGTCCTCATACAATTCTTCCCTTGAAATACGTTTTACTCTTTTAGATTTGTTTTCATCCTGATGAATTAGATCATGTTCATCTTCTTTTTTTTCTTCCTCAGCTGGTACTGATGGAACTGTTGCTGCTACAGGCATTAATAAAATTCTGTAATCGTCCCGATTTGAAAAAGCAGCATCAAAATCCTGCAGAATTTTTTCAGTCATTTCAACATCTGCAAGAATATTAATTATAGATTTGCCATCCTCCATTTTATCAATCCAGGAATCGATATAATCTTCATCCTTTAAGAATGATTCGAAATCAGACCGATCCACAGGAGGAATTATTTTGATAAGTCGTAAAGCCATTCCGAAAGATGTGTCAAATCCTTATTGAAATCAATGGAAGCTAAAAATAAGACCGGCTTAAATTAGAAAACCCGGCTGTCAACCGGGTTTTCCTAACTACGTTGGCTTTTCGGGGTACAACAAGTAATATCGGGGATTGATATTACTATGTTCGTTTACATCTTAAATTTAATTTTGTTCCAAAGGAAAATAGAAAAATCGAACTTTTTTTTCAATTTTTATTAATTTTATTTAATATTTTGACATATTTATAATATCTTGATTTTTATATGTTTGAAGATTTTGTCAATATTTAATGAAGAATAAAATTTGAAAATTAGTGTCACTTATTAAATTTTATTAATTTTTCAAGTGATAACATGTACGATGATAGCCTTTTAAGATTAACCCGGAATGTTAATATTTGTTTCCTGAACCGTCCAAATTAATGGCGATGAGATGATATTTGTTTTGACGGGATGCCGATTACGAATACAGATCTATTTATGCCGGTGCCCTAAAAATTACTCACATTGAAGGAACACGTCCGTGCTGAGGCTGCAGGGTTATCTCTTCAACCAAAGTTCTCTTTGATAATTTTGTAAATGAGATCAATAACATGGCCAAATCAACAGGATCAATCAGCCGTTCAGTATTAATTGATGATCCTTCCCAGGATGTGGAATGGGTTTGCCCAAGATTAATCGCTGTCACACCAATAACGGTATCCTTCAACTCTTCTCTCAATGACCTGCTATAGCCTAGAAGTGCATGTTTCGATGCAGCGTACGCCCCGCTGTCTCCAAGGCCTTTTAAAGCTCCAACCGAACAAATATTAATAATTAAAGCTCTCTCTTTTTTTCGTAATCCCGGCAGAAATCGTTGTACTGTATTTACAGCAGAAAAAAGGTTTACATTAACCTGGTGTTGAAATTCAGCTTCAGTAGTTTCTTCTAGAGTTTTATAAAGATATGTACCGGCATTATTGATAATAATTCCCGGTTCAGCAATACCATCCGGTAATACTATCTTTTCAGCTTCACTGCTTTTAGACAAATCACATTGTATAATTTCAACACTTTTCGATCCTGCCTCAATGCATTGTTTTTTAGTAATTTCAAGGTTATTTTTGTTCCTCGCGATAAGCAAAAGCGGCCTGTTTGTATGCTTTGCAAATGTAACCGCAATACATCGCCCTATTCCCTGACTCGCACCTGTAATTAAAACAGAGGATTCACTATATTGCATTGATTAATGATTTAAATGTCCGGCTGAAATACATTTTTCGGTTATGGAACATTCATGAACTTGTGAGTTTGAAGGCTGATTCTCCATTTAGGATTCTTCTTCACATAGTCCACAATCAATGGAACAGACGATGGGGTATCCCATTCTGGCTGCAATAGCAAATTTGATGAAGACGGGCACTTCCCAGCGTTCTCTTCTGCCCATTCCAGGTCCTTATTTTTCAATACAACTACCTTTAATTCATCTACATAAGGAAAAATTTCATCAAGGGGTTTTTTAAATCGTTTGGGTGACAGTGTAATCCAGTCCAGCTGTCCGGTAAGTGGTGATGATCCACTCGTTTCTAAATGCACCTTTAGTCCAGCCTGCTTCAGGCTCAAAGTTAATGGTTCAAGGTTGTGAAGCAACGGTTCCCCCCCTGTGATTACGGCAAATTCGGCATTCGATTCTTTCGCGCCCTTTACAATATCACCGGTTTTAATTTTCGGATGCCTTGATTCATCCCAGCTCTCTTTTACGTCACACCACCAGCACTTAACATCACAACCTGCCAGCCGGATAAAGTATGCCGGTTTTCCTGAATGCGTGCCTTCTCCCTGGATAGTATAAAAACTCTCCATCAATGGGTATTCAACATCTTCAGGAAACCCCGGTACATTTTTAATTCTTTTTCGTTCTTTTGTTTTAAACATCTTTGTCTGTGTATTCAACCCAGCTTGTTTCGGTTTCCCATACGGTTACCTTCAAATCAATTTCATGAGGTATCCTCGCCTTAGTCTCTTTGTGAATATATTCCGCAATACGCTCAGCAGTTGTGGGCACCGGAATCGATTCATTAAGTACGGTATGATCCAGCCCACCTTTTAATCCATCGGCAGCAGCCCATTTCAACTCTTTAAAATCACAAACCATATCCGGTGTTTTAAGATACTTTGATGGATTCAATGTATGGGATTTAGCTGAAATGTGAACTTTATAGGTATGTCCATGCATTCTGCCACACTTCCCGTCATAACCTTCAATGAAGTGAGCTGCATCAAATTTAAATTCTGTATGTAAAATCCAGGTTGGCATTCGGCTAATCTGATTGGAAAAGTTTAAAGCTTGTTAAGATAACAAAATTTACGATTTTGTGCTGTGGTTCAACAAAACCAGTATCGGAAATTCTTATTCGCCGAACATATCTTTGTAATCCTCAACGGCCGCCATTACAACATTTTCTGCCTCTTCCCTGCCAAAAACACGATCCACAAATACGTCAATATCATCTTTGCCGGGAATCAGTTTATAGGTGCCAAAATAGTGCCTTAATCTTTCAATCAGTACATCAGGAAGCCCTGAAAGGTCATTAATCTCTTTGTAATATCTGTCATTATCCAGCACAGAAATGATCTTGTCATCGGCTTCTCCCTGGTCTATCATATGCAGGCCGCCAATCACCCGTGCACTTAGAATCACCTCGGAGCGGTCGATAGGCCGTTCACTAAGTACACAAATATCAAGCGGATCCCCATCACCTTTATTGGTATGTTTGGAAAGACTGCCAATCCGGTCACCGCAATAGGTTCTGGGAATAAAACCGTAAAGGGATGGCGGTAATGATGAGCTTCTTTGCGGCCGGTCAACACGCATATAGCCTGTAAGCTTATCAACCTCGTATTTGATGGCATCAAATGAAGTTACCTCAATAAATGCATTTACAACGGAAGGTGGATTCTCCCCTACTGCAAGGCCGTGCCAGGGATGAGGACGCCACCTGTAAAAAGGATTTGGAAAGTTCAATGAAGGTTAAATTTTTTCAGGTTCAAGTTACAGATTTATCAATTCATGATCGCATTCAGTTTCTCCAGGTTATCTTCAACACGCAGGGATTTGATAATCTCGCCAATATTGCCTTTCAGGATGTCGTCCAGGTTATACAGGGTGAGGTTAATCCTGTGATCTGTAAGCCTCCCCTGGGGATAATTGTATGTACGGATTTTGGCACTTCTGTCGCCGGTTGAGACCTGGCTTTTCCTGTCAGCAGCCCTTTCTGAGCGGATTTTTTCCATCTCAATATCGTATATCTTGGTTTTCAGCATAATCAGGGCTTTCTCTTTGTTTTGATGCTGGCTTCGTTCCTGCTGGCATTCTACAACTATTCCCGACGGCTCATGTGTTAGCCGTATTGCCGAATCGGTTTTGTTTACGTGCTGACCGCCGGCGCCGCTCGAACGAAATGTATCTACACGTATGTCTTTCATATCAAGCTTTACTTGCACATCTTCATTCACTTCGGGCAGTACAGCCACCGTAGCGGCTGATGTATGCACCCTCCCTTGTGATTCGGTTTCAGGCACACGCTGAACACGGTGAACACCGCTTTCATATTTCATCTTGCCATAAACCTCATTGCCAGACAGCTCAAATACAATCTCCTTAAATCCTCCCTTTTCACTGTCTGCAACTGAAAGAACACTCATCTTCCAGTTTTGTGAATCTGCATAGCGCCTGTACATATCGAAGAGATCGCCTGCAAACAATGCAGCTTCATCACCACCGGTGCCCGCCCTGATTTCAATGATACAGTTCTTGGAGTCGTCAGGGTCTTTGGGTATCAGCTTAAACTTAATCTCTTCTTCGAGCCTGTCGAGCTTATGTTTCAGTTCCCTGTTTTCGGTTTTTGCCATCTCGGTGAGCTCAGCATCTTCATCCATTTCCACCAATTCATCGTTCCCGGAAATTTGATGAGTCAGTGATTTCCAACGGTTATAATCTTCTACAAGTTCTCTTAGCTGAGTATGTTCTTTCGTTAGTTCAGCGTATTCCTGAGGCCGGTCATAAATGGCAGGGTCTGCCATAGCCTGGTTGAGCTCTTCATATCGCTCCTTAATCTGTCTTAATTTATCTTCTAAATCCATTCATTTTACCACTTATTTCGCCTAAAGATAGACAATTTGTGAGAGATGTACGGAATTGAATTTGGAATTTGTGTTTTGCCCCGAAGGGATCACTTTGTGGGAATTTCATCAACCCAATTGTCCCGATATTTCTGCAGGGGATCAAATAATTAGAAGGTTTATCCAGGTTCGAATTTACCACAAAAGATCTACTTTTTCACCGTCTTTAGCTGATGATTCCATCACAGCCTTCACAATTTGAATATCCCTAAGGCCCTCCTCTCCCGGAACTATAGGAGGCCGGTTTTCTTTGATTGCGAATGCATCATTATCCATCTGACGTGCTTGCTGGTGGCCGGGGTCGGGCTCAAGTTTTGTTCCATCACTCACTTCACCCCCAACTCCTGAATACGAACTGGCTGGCCTCAGGAAATACCAGCCATTTTCACAATCCACTTCGATGTGGTTTATATTTTTACCCATACTGGTTTCACATTTTGCAACCAGACCATTGGTAAATACCATCTCAAAAATGGTATGTTCGTCCACTTCGCGAAACATCTCATCTCTCTCCACAGATTGAATCCCACTTACGGAAACAGGCTCCATGCTTGTGGCATATCGGGCTGCATTGATAGGATATACTCCCATATCATATAATGCACCACCCCCCATTTCCAGGGAGAAACGCCAGTCATCCGGACTCAAACCGCCCGCCCTGTATCCTGCAGCTGATCTCACCTCTGTTAATGCACCAAATGGAAGCTGTTGCCCATATTTGATTATTTTTCTTGTATTGGGTTCATGCTGCATCCTGTATCCGATGGTTAACTGAACACGGTTTCTACTCGCAGCAGCAATAATGGCTTCGCATTCTTCAACACTTACCGCCATCGGTTTTTCACACCAAACATGTTTCCCCGCATTAGCTCCGAGGATTGAATATCTCGCATGAAGGCCTGGTGGCGTCACAACATATATAATATCAATATCATCATTATCGGCTACCTGGTGCATGGTATCATAACTGTAAACATTTTTGTCGGGGATTCCATACTTTTTCTGCCAAACCGGAATCTTTTCCGGGCTTCCGGTTACAATTCCCCTCAATTCGCAATGACGCGTTTTCAGCAGCCCCGGTGCCAGCCAATTTGTACTGTAATTCCCAAGGCCCACTAATGCCACCCCTAATTTCTCTTTTCTTTTGGGGAGAATGACGGAAGGCAAACCTAAAGAAACGGCAGTGATAGCAGCACCTGTTTTTTTTAGAAAATTTTTCCTGGAAATATGGTTAACCATACAATATAAAAGATTGGTTCAGATGAATATTGATATAAATTTGCATCGCCATGCAAAGCAGTTGAGTATGCCTGCTATAGAGGTACCTGGTAACATTGGATAATTATATTCCTTTAAATTACTGAAAAACGATCAAATGCTTGCAGAAATTTGATAATCCCGGACAGTACTTTTTAATTCTTTCCTGATAACCGGTGCAACTTCGGCAGCAAAAAGTTCAATGGACCGAAGCATTTTATCATGCGGCACACTGCCTACACTCATTTGAAGAAGAAATCGATCATGACCAAAAATTTCGTGCTGGTATAAAATTTTATCAATCACCTGCTGAGGGCTGCCTACAACATTTGCCCCACGCAATGTAATTGAAGCATCAAACTGACTGCGGCTCATTGGAGCCCATCCCCTCTCCCTGCCTATTTTATCCATGGTTTGTTTAAAAGCCGGGTAGGCAATATCGGCCGCTTCTTGTGAAGTTTCGGCAATAAATCCATGTGAATTAATACTCACAGCCGGTTTTGGCCGGTTATGATCTTCCGCACCTTTCCGATGCAGATCGGCAAATGGCTTAAACTGTTCCGGATATCCGCCAATAATCGCAAGTGCCATCGGAATACCCAAGCCCCCCGCCCTGTAAGCCGACTGTGGTGTCCCGCCAACTGCTATCCACACAGGCAGCAGTTGTTGCAACGGCCTGGGATAAATCCCTCTGCCACGAATGGGTGCACGGTGTTTTCCACTCCAGTCCACAATCTCATTTTCTCTGAGAGTCAGTAGCAAATCGAGATTCTCCGCAAACAGTTCGTCATAGTCATTCAAATCAAAACCAAAAAGGGGAAATGACTCAATAAAAGAACCCCTGCCAGCCATTATTTCAGCCCTGCCATTGGATATAAGATCGAGTGTGGCAAATTGCTGAAATACGCGAACGGAATCCTCAGAACCCAAAACTGTTACCGCACTGGATAACCTTATATTTTTCGTTCTTCCGGCAATAGCCGAGAGCAGCACCGATGGCGCAGAGGCGATGTACTCTTCCCTGTGATGTTCACCAATCGCAAATACATCGAGCCCGAGTGAGTCGGCAAGCTCTGCTTCTTCTATCAAATGCCGCACCCTTTGTACTGGTGTACGTTTATCGCCGGTTTCTGAATCCGGTGTATTTTCAACGAATGTATAAATACCTAATTCCATATCAGTCTTTTTTTGAACATAAATGTACACAATTGTTTAATGTTAAACAATTTTATCCGGATTATCTGTTACGTGATTTTATATGAATCAAATTCAAATATGTAAATCGTGTGGGCTTAACCATGTCGCTTAGTGCACTACAAGCTAGAGATAGAAAGAATCAACATTTGACTCAAAATCCAGTATCGAATTCGGGGTTTATCCCTTTACAAATAAATGTTTGTAATTTGGTGCCTGGAATTTGAATTTTTTCGCAAATTTTAGAGATAATTTAATTCTCAACTATAATATTAACTATTTCTTACATATTTAAGGTTAATCAGGAACTGGTTTTATTATACCTGTTTATCGACGCTGCAATAAAAAATGCAGCCATTCCGGTCAACAACAGCACCATCCACTTAATCTCATACCAACCGGCACCTTTAAGCAGCACCATTCGCATAATTTTAATAAACCACGCAACCGGATTAGCAAGCGTAAGGTTTTGAGCCCAAACAGGCATACTTTCAATTGGAGTAAAGAGCCCACCCATCAAAATAAAGATGACCATCATAAACCAGGCAATAAACATGGCTTGCTGCTGGGTTGACGTAATGGTTGAGATCAATAAACCGACAGACTGCACTAGTACGAGATAGATGCCCGCAACGGCTAAAATCAGCCATAAACTACCCAGGAATGGAATGTTAAAACCGTATCGTGCCAGTGCAAGGCCAATCAATAAATCCACCATTCCGATAATCCAGAAAGGGATAAGTTTGCCTGTTATAAACTGATATTTTCGTATTGGGGTGACATTAAGCTGCTCTATTGTTCCAATTTCCTTCTCCCTTACAATATTCATCCCGGACAGGAAAACACCGATCATAGTAACCAACACTACAAGAATGCCCGGCACCATAAAATTGATGTAATTGAGATCCGGATTGTACCAATAAACCGGTATCACGTTTATCGATTGATATTGTTGGTTTGGCTGTGATATGGTTTGCAGAAAAATTCCCCCCTTTCGATCTGAATTAAAATCCCGGATAATAGCCCCGGAGTATGATTGAATCAATCCTGCCGAAACCCCGTCTACTGCATCGATCATCAATTGAACCGGTGCCGGCCTTCCGATTGTGATATCCCGGTGAAAATTCTGCGGAATGGTGAGAATCATCCGTATTTCTCCCCTGTCCATCATGGTTATGGCTTCTTCGATGTTTGATGTCGCATCGGCAAGGGCAAAATATCCGGATGCCTGAAATTTTGCTGACAGATCACGGGATGAGGGTGAATGATCCAGGTCAACCAGTACAAAGTGTACTTCCTTTAATTCGTAGGTTGCTGCAAATGAGAGCACAAGCAATTGCACAACCGGCATGATAAACAGGATGGGCAGCATAACCCTGTTCCGGAAAATCTGAAGAAACTCTTTGTACAGGAGAAATCTGATCGTTTGCATAGTACCCTCTTATATATCAACCCATTCGAACATTAAACTTCTTCATACTCAGACCGATGAACCCCACTGTAAATGCGAGTAATATCAGTGTCTCTTTCCAGAGCATGAAAACATCTCCCCCCTTCAGCATAATGCTTCTCACGATGATGAGAAACCATTTGGCAGGAATGATATGGCTGAGCCATTGAAGTATTTCGGGCATACTTGCTATTGGAAAAATAAAACCGGACAGTAATACCGTTGGCAGCAATAGCCCCGCAAGTGAAATCATCATGGCCGTTTGCTGGTTATTTGCTGCCGATGAAATAAAAACTCCAAGAGCAAGTGCAGTCAGGATGAAAAGCGATGCCTCTGCAAAAAATAACAGGTAAGAACCTTTAAAAGGCACATTAAAAACAAATTTCGCAAGTACGAGAATAGTAATCACATTAACGATTGACAGGGCCAGGAATGGCAATACTTTCCCAATGATGATGTGATGTGGCTTTAGCGGAGATACAAGCAGTATTTCCATATTCCCGAGTTCTTTCTCCCGTGTGATGGAAATGGAAGTCATCATTGCAGAAACAAGCATCAGGATTACGGCAATCAAGCCGGGAACAAAAAGATTCACACTGCGAAGTTCCGGGTTATACATCATCCTGATTTCCGGTATTACTCCCGTAACCGGTATTTGCTGATGTTTATTTACCGAAATAATATAATCTTCAATAATACGTGATGTATAGTGCTGCATCAAACCTGCCAGGTTGGGGTCTGTTGCATCGGTAATAACCTGGATGTCAGCTATGCCATTTCTCATGATTTTACCGGCAAAATCGTGCTCAAAAACCACAACTTCCCGCACTTTACCCGCCCTGAAAAGCTGCTCCACCTCATGATAATTCTCAAGACTCGCAACCAGTGTGAAGGAATTTGACATTGCAAGCTGATGTGTGATAGCCCGGGTTATTTCGTCTTTTGAAAAATCCAGGACGGCAATAGTTGCATTAGTGATTTCATTCCGAATGGCAAATCCGAATAATATCATCATGATAACCGGCATTCCAAACAAAACGGTGAGGGTTCTTTTGTCCCTGTATATCTGTCTGAACTCTTTTACTACAAAACCTTTGAATGTGTTCATATCAGTTGGTAAGCACGTATTTTTTCACGATTGATACCTCTCATCCCACACTTCTTTTCTTGCAAGCCGGATAAATACTTCCTCTATTGAATCTGCATTAAAGGTTTTTTTCAAACCTGCAGGTGTATCAAGTGCATCTATTCTTCCATCTACCATTATTGATACACGGTCACAATATTCGGCTTCATCAAGGTAGTGGGTAGTCACAAATATTGTGATTCCATTCTCTGAGGCCTCGTAAATCATCTCCCAAAACTGCCGCCGTGTTATCGGGTCAACACCGCTTGTTGGTTCATCCAAAAAAACAATGTCCGGATTGTGCAGTATTGATACCGAAAATGCAAGTTTCTGCTTCCAGCCGAGCGGCAACGACGCAACACGTTTATTCACGGCATCGCCAAGGCCCACAATCTCGATGATTTCATCCGTTTTTTGTTTTAAAATCGAACGCGGCAAACCATAGATTCCTCCATAAAACCGGATATTTTCTCTTACAGTAAGGTCATCATAGAGCGAAAATTTCTGGCTCATGTAACCGATGCTTTTTTTGATTTTTTCCATCTCCGTGTAAACATTCAGACCTGCGACGAACGCTTTCCCCGAAGTTGGTGCAAGCAGCCCCGTAAGAATTCTTATCGCGGTGGTTTTTCCGGCTCCATTTGCCCCGAGGAAACCGAATATCTCCCCTTTTTCAACATCAAATGATACCTGATCTACAGCAGTAAAATCACCGAATTTGCGGGTTAGATTTTCCGCGATAATTGCTTTATCAGGCATGATTCGCCTCCTTCAGTACAAGAGCCATGAAACTGTCTTCTATTCCGGGTATCAGTGTACCGATTTCCACATTCTCAAGGCCCATGTCATGAAGGTATGTTTTAAGGCCATCCAAATCAGGTAAATCCCGCTGGTCTGTGTAGTGTATACTGTCGCCAAAGGTATGTACCGATTCTGAATACGGATAATTTTTTAATGCACGGATCAATTTGAACCTGTTTTTGTGACTGACGCCAAAGAGCGGCTTTTTAAAAGACTTCACAATGGCTTCCGGCGTATCAACCTGGAGAATTTCCCCTTCCTGTATAAATGCCACACGATTGCAGCGGCGCGCTTCATCCATGTATGGGGTTGCAACAATAATGGTGACATCTTTCACCAAAATTGCGAGCATGTCCCAAAACTCGACCCTGGATACAGCATCCACACCGGTAGTGGGTTCGTCAAGTATCAAAAGTCGGGGTTTATGAATCAGGGCACAACTCAAGGCAAGTTTCTGCTTCATCCCTCCGGACAGGTCGCCGGCCAGGCGGTTTTTAAATGGCTCAATCTGCCTGTACACAGGCTCCACCAGCTTATAGTTTTCTTCAAGTGTGGTACCAAACACCGAAGCGAAAAAACGGATATTTTCTTCAACAGTGAGATCCTGGTATAGCGAAAACCTGCCGGGCATATAACCAAGCAACGGCCTAATTTTTTTATAATCCCTCACTACATCATACCCCAGAACGGAGACATTTCCCGAATCCGGTGTATACAGCGTGGCAAGGGTTCGAAAGAGTGTGGTTTTGCCTGCCCCATCCGGCCCAATTATACCAAACAACTCAGATTCATTAACTTCGAGTGAAATACTTTTCAGCGCGTGAACCTGCCCGAAAGATTTATTCAGGTTGTTTATTTGGATAATTGGGTTCATGGATTTGCTTTAGTTCTGATCACACCATTTGTTAAAAGTTCACTTCGCCGGGCATTCCTATCTTAATTTTTCCCTCAGGATTTTCTACTGTTACTTTTACTGCATATACCTGTGCAACCCTCTCTTCCCTGGTTTGAATCATTCTTGGCGTAAATTCCGCACGGGACGATACCCAGCTTACAATACCGGTTAACCGTTCAGTCCCGGTTTTATCACGATCAATCAGAACTTCAACACTCTCTCCGATCTTCACACGGGGAAGCTGTGCACCTGATACGTACACCTTTAAAACCATTTCATCGAGATTTGCCAGCCGGTACATTGGTTTACCGGGTGCAGCCAATTCATGCTCATGTGCAAATTTGGTCAATACTGTACCGTTCACCGGATTGATAATTTCAGCACGCCGTATCTGGTCATTAACCTGGTCGATCTTCGTCCCGATTCTTTCCATCTCGGCTGAAACCGATAGTTTTTCCGTTTCAATTGCGCGTATTTGTCTATGCAGCGTATTAACCTCACCCTGTGCCCGGTCGAGCTGCTGGCGTGTTGCCGCATTGTCCTCAAAAAGTGATTTTAACCTGTTGAATTCGATTAAGGCTGTTTCATGCCGTGAATGCAATACATCTTTTTGCGCATCCAGGTTTGCAATTCCGGTCTGAACAACTCTCATTGACGCTTCCAGTTCTCTTTTTTGAAGCACCTGTTGCGTGGTATCGATTATCCCAACCAAACGCGCTTCCTCCAGCCTCTCGCCCTCCATTACGTTAAAAGCTAAAATCCGCCCTTGTGTTTCTGCCGATATCACGAGCTCGGTTGCCTCAAACTGACCGTAGGCATCAGATAACTTTTCCTCAGTGCAGCCGGTTGTCAAAGCAAAGATGATAAAAAATCCGGCCAATTGGTTTAATCGTTCCATACGTCTCCTCGTGTGGTTTTGTATTGTGCAATTAATTGCATCAGCCTGATTTTCCTGGTTTCCAGATTCAGCCTGGCACGATTTTCAGCATTTAGTTCATTGATGTATTCTGTTGATGTTATTGTACCCTGCAGCAACATATTCTTTTTCTCTTCTGCCACGAGACCACGAAGCCTCACTACTTCTTTATCCTGTTCAATCAGTAGTTCCGTCGCATCCATTTCCTCTTCCAGGTTTCTTAGTGACGCATTAAGATTTCTGGTAAATGCATCCCGGTCGGCATCAACATTATTTTTTTGAAGGCTGATAACTTCCGACTTTAATTTTGCATTTCTCGTATTTCTGAAGCTCCACTGAGCCCTTAATCCAAGAACCCAATAGAATTGCAGGTCATCTTCAAAAACATTTAACCCGGGCCTGCCATAAGCCGATGTTGCAAATAACGATACAGCGGGCAACATTTCAGATCCGGCTATCTTACTTTGCGAATCGAGGATTCGGGAACTTGCTTCGAACAGGTCGTATTCCGGACGCGTCAACTCAGCGGCACTTCCATGTGGACGATCTAAAAATTCATCCGTATGCAGCTCCATATTCGTTGATATCTCAATACCTAGGAATTCACTTAATACTGAATATCCGGCTTTAATTCTGCCGGTTACCCGGGTCAATTCCTGCTCAATCCGTATCAGTTCAGCCCTCATCACCAGCTCATCACTCGGTAATAATACACCATTTCCCACCATAGACTGAACCAATCCAAGCTGTTCATGAACATCATCCCTCATAAGCTGGAATGTCTTATACTCTTTTTGCAAAAGCATGATTCCAAACCATACCTGTTCCATCCTGTTCTTTACTGAATGCAATTCCATCTCAATCCTCGCCAGTTCCGCGTCACCGGTATATTGCTCAGTCTGCTGAATTGCCCTGGATCTGCCTCCATCATAGAGGGTTTGTGAAGCATTCAATGAAATATTGTAATGATCTTTGCTGAAAACGGGAGTTTCTGTGCCTGGTGCGGAAAAAGGCACTTCCGTTACATCCGACTGATAGCTCGCACGGGCACTGACCTGCAGTTCGGGCTGCCAGCCGCTGCCTGCAATTTTTCGGTTCAATTCGGTAATCCGGCGTTGAAAAGCCTCTTTGCCTGAAACCGGCCAGTTTTGCACAAGCAGGCTGTAAGCTTCCTGGATATGCAATACGGCCGGTTCCACCTCCTGGCCAAATACCGTATTTGGCTGCAAGAAAATAAACATCGTTATGATGGCTATTGTTTTGTTCATGGCTTAATACCGCTGAAAATTATTTTTGAAATCATCTCTTTCCGCTCTTCAAGAAATTCCCAGTACATTTCATCATCCAGCCTGAAAATTGCCTGTACCATTTGCCGCGCAACCATGGGCATCATACACATAGAAACCACATTCATCAGAAAGTGGTGTGGTTTTAGCGGCATCATTCTTCCTCCTTCTACTTCACTTTTGATTTGCTCACTGAACTTTTTGGGAATACGGATATTCAGTGACATGATAAACTCCCGGAATTGTTTTGGATTCCTGTTCATCTCGTGAACAACAAATGCAGGTAAAAAGGGATTGGTACGAAATATTGAATAATAGAAATCAACAATCTCCTCAACCTTTTGCCTTATTGGCATTTCAGATTCAAGAATCTTGATGAGCGATGGAAAAATATTTGCAGCACCCGCCTGGAAAACTCTCCGGAAGAGTTTTTCCTTGCTTCGATAATAATAATGGAGCATCGATTTGTTAATTCCTGCTTCATCAGCAATTTCCTGCATCCGCGCTCCATCGAACCCTTTTTTCTGGAATACCCTTTGTGCTGCTAAAAAAATCTTTTCTTCTGTTTCTTTTTCTATTGACATAGCTGCTTTGAATTTGATTCTAATTGAATATTACAACTTCTAACTGACTTATTCAACCATTTGGTTTAACTTTTTAGTTGAATCATTTTTGAAATATAATTTGAGCTCTTGAAGAAAGTATTCAGCAGGTGAGGAAATACAAGGTTGACTTTGAATGGCGGAATGTGTGGGGTAATGTTTTGATCTATGTCTTTTCTGCTCTGTTGGCAAATTCAAGAAAGGCTCTCGCTCCTTTGGAGCTTTTCTGAATCGATGATCATTCAATACATAGGACTTCGTCCCATGCTGTTGCTGAAGCCCCGTTGGGGCTGGACACAATGATAATTCCTGTATTGGCTTGCTAATTTTATGGTCTGGCTACCAGCGCTGGAAACTACTTCGGTGTTCAACATTGGATATTCAGTGTTCAATGTTTTAATCATCCATGCCAGTACCTCAACATACCCGTAAAGATCAAAATGAGAAAATCCTCACTTTATAGTTGCCATTTTAAACCTGCGCTGATATTATTATTACAATTTTTAATTGCAACATATGGCGAATACAGACGGGTTTGATACAATTGTAATTGGCGGCGGACTCATGGGATCATCTGCAGCCTGGCATCTTTCTGCTGATGGTGAGAAGGTACTTCTGATTGAAAATCAGCCGGAAATTTATCAACAGGGATCAAGTTATGGAGAGGCGCGTATTACCCGCAGTCTTGGGCCAAAAGAGGATATCTTTTCCTGGCTTCACAACCGGGCTGTAGCCGAAACCAAAAAACTGGCCGTTTTTCTGGATGGAAATTCTTCAACGGGCAGTAGAATAATGGATGAAATTTACACAACGAACCCTGTCACTTATATTTATTACCAGTCTCAAAAAGAAATAACTGATAAGCTTATCATTGGCCAGAAAGACCCTGTCAGAGTTGCCCGGAATCCGGATGAAGCAACCAGGAAATTCGGAATGCATATCGCTGAGAATGCAATTGTAATCAGGGAGCATAAAAAATATTCGGGCACTCTAAATCCCGGATTGTTGATCAAAAACCTTCACCGTGCCATCAATCTCTGCGACAATCATATAAGATATAACTGCGAGGCCCACCATCTGTCCAAAAAAAATGGGTTATTCGAAATTAGTTTGAAAGATTCAGAGACAGGTAATATCAGTGAAATAACTGCAAAAAAACTGGTTATTGCCGCAGGGCCATATACTGGCAACCTCCTGAAAAACTTAGCTTCCGCCTTGGACCAACGTATCACCCCGAAACGGGTTTGTCTCTCTTTTTTTTCAATCAGTCAGGAATCTTGGTGCCGGTTAACACCTGAACATCAATCAAAAATATCAGATCATTACCCGTTGATTGACATGAGCCCGGATTTTATTTTTTCGATGATAGAAAAATGGGACAAATACGGTACACCGGTCATCAAAACAGGGGGGCATCTGAGGAGAGAGCCGGTCGATGATTTGGATAGTGTGTGGGGTAAAGAGTTGTCTCAGAATGAAATTGAATGGGCACATCGTACTACAGCAAGATATTTTGAAATGCTGAATGTACCGCTCGGGTGCGATGACCTGATTTACACCGGCGGATATTCATGCGTCTATTCAATGACTGATTCTGAAATACCGATAGTCTCCGAAGTCCCTGACATCAACAATAACAACATTCCGGGATTGGTAGTAATGGGGGGTATGTCAGGAATCGGAGCAAAAGGGAGCATGGCCTACGGGCTTATTGCAAAAAACCTTCTTCTGAACAAAAATGAAACAGATGAAATGTACCTGAAAACAGTTCATGCCCTCAGTATAAATCGTAATTCTCAGTAATTGTGACGCTGTTATACAACTTCTTCAATGTAAATCTGCACATCATTGGCAAAATTGTTCATAAAATGAAGGTATACGTGTATTTGATCATGAAAGTCCGGAAGCGGCTTCGCGACATTTCGGGAATCGGCAACTGACGGGCGGTATCCAGGTCTTCGTTATATACGATCCACAAATCATGCCCCTCACTAAAGTTGTAGCGAAATCGCGCGTTTGTTGAAAATGAGTTTGCCGCACTGTTGTATTGCGCAAATATATTGGTGGATACCTGTGTATTGAAGGGTATTCCCAGGCGAAGCCTTGCGATGTGAGAATTAAAAGTCTGGTCTCTCCCGGAAAACCGGACATAGTTATAGGTATATGAGCCTTCAATTTCTAGATGTGGTGATGCGTTCCAGGAAGGCCGGAATGTAACCGACACCCTTTCACCATCGAAAAAGCTTCCTGCCTCAGTGTTCGCTGTAAAACGGAACAGCCCGGCCCTTGACATGGAATAACTGGCTGCAAACTGGTAAAACGTATAATCTCCCTCCGGGATAAAAGTCTCCCTGTCCAGAAAAAATGGAAAAAGAAGGTCTTCATAAACAAGATGAAGCGAAAAATTACCCTGTGATCCTGATTTCATCTGGAATGCCCATCCCGGCCCTAATTGAAGAGTTTCCAATTCAAAGCCTTCATTCCGGTAATATGCTTCACCGCTCAGCATCATCGAATGCCAGATAAACGGAGATTCCTCTCCCCTTCGCCATGTGTAGGTCACATTCTGGCTTAACTGTGTAAAATCTGAGCGTTGAATAAACCCGACACCAGGGAAATAATCGGCGCCTGACCAAACAAAGCCTGTTCCGTATCCGATGCCATCACGCAGCCTCCTTTCAAACACACCGGTAAAGCGTCCGCTGTTTGCCGGACTCCAGCTCCGGTCAATCTCAGGGTTTTCATCGAGTGTATGCGCCCACTGGAACGTCAGATAGTCATCGCCATAGAGGCGGAAAGAGCCGTCGAGGCCATAGGCAAGATTGTATTGCCCATCAGCACCCACCCTGCTGGTAGCCATTCCCCCGGCGTAGGAAAACGGGTTAAATACCTGTCGCCGCAATCGCAGCACACCGAAATTCTCAGATGGAAGGTCTCCCTGTTTGTCGGTCTGCATGTTCAAAAAGCCGATATCCCAGGGTCCAGCCCTGCCTACAACACGTGCACCCCCCAAAATCCTTACCATTTCGCC
>RECI01000202.1 GCA_007694095.1 Balneolaceae bacterium
ATACTTTCCGAATCAAGACCAATTTTGTACATTAAATCATGGAAACAGTAAAAGTAGACATATTAAATCCAAAAGCCAGAAAACTGCTTAAAGACCTGGCTGATTTAGATCTGATTGCTATTCGTAAATCAACAAAGAGTGAATTTTCTGAAGTATTGAAAAGAATCCGATCCAAATCTGAAACTGTACCAAGTCCTGAAGAGATCGCTGGCGAAGTAGAAACCGTTCGTTCAAGGCGAACTAAGAAGTAATAATGCGTCTCATTCTCGATACAAATCTATGGATCAGTTTTCTGATTAGCAGTAAATATGAGAAACTCGATGAATTACTGTTTAATCAAAAATGTAAACTTATATTCAGCCAGGAACTTCTAGAGGAATTTGTAACTGTTGCTAAACGTCCAAAACTCAGAAAATATATTTCAAGAGATGAATTAGAAGATCTTTTGGAGACGATTGATGAAGTTGCAGAATTTGTGAATGTAACGTCAGAAATATCAGAAAGCCGGGATCCAAAAGATAACTTTTTGCTGTCGCTGGCAGTTGATGGTAAAGCTGATTACTTGTTGACAGGAGACAAAGATTTATTGGTATTGAAAGAATTTGGAAATACCGAAATCAAAACTATATCTGAATTCTTTGATATAATTGATTCGTAATGTCAACTCAAGACTTGGTATTTGTGATGACAATTAACGGCTCGGCATTTCTGCTGCGTGGCGATTATGCAAGAATATAAGCATCAAACGCTTACACTTCAGCAGGATACGAAGTACCGCGAAGCAATATGTTTGTTATTTTTACCTGAGAGAAGTTAAAAACAGTAACTGCATTTTGCCACTACTTTAACTCCACCCTATACCGAACTACCGCTTGCAGTCCGGTCTCTTCATCGGTTTCGCGGGTATAAACATGCCCGTTTCGCACCACTTTGAGCGGTTTACTTCGCGGCCATTCGAACCGGGTAATTAGCTCCCCAGTTTCATCATCGAGCACCCACCATTCGTAGATTTCAAAATCTTCCACGATTGTAGAAACCCAGATGCGGCTTTCATCATCAAACAACATCGCATCAAGAGCCGGCCAGGTTTCCGGCAAATTGGCTTCTCTGATCATTTTTTGGTGCATTTCATTCGGGTAATCTCTTAGTAGAGCACTCCTTTCCAAGGATACACCAGTATAGGAGGAATGATAAAAAGCACGGATATAGTCTCCTGACGGGTTGTATATTTTAATCAAAAAATCTTCAGCACCGCTCACATAAATCTCATCATTGATTGAGATGGAAATGATTGCCATTGGTGTGAAAGGAAATGTTGCAGCCCATGGTTCACCGTTCATAGTAGTCGTTAAAAACTGAAGGTCGTTTACCCGTATGATCTTCTCCGTATTGATCGTCCTGTCCCTTTCCATTAAATAGTAGGGTACAGTTCTTTCTCCTTCAATGCTTTCCATTCGACGACGAGGTAGAAATCCTACTAAATACATACCATCACTACGAATTTCATATCGGCTTGGGTTGGCACCCTGTATCTCTTCGATTTGATTCAGGTTCACTGGACGGAGATTCATTGTGCTTAATAAATCGAACGTTGTAGTTGAAAAGACACTCTCCATTTGCCTTGCACTATCCAATACATACAAGCCATCTGAAATAACTTTTAGAGAATTGATGTAATAAAATTCACCTGGCCCTGACCCTTCTCGACCAATATTGGTCAGATAACTACCATCAGGTAGAAAGACATGGATAGTTTTTTGATCCATATCAGTTACGAATAATTTTCCATCCCGATCTACTTCTATACTTCCCAAATTACCCAAAACTACATGATCACTACTTCCAAAGGTTTGTTCATAGTTTAGCTTCAGGGTATTTACTGAGCTTATATCCCCTGATGAGTAGATGGTTACGTTCTCCATTTCATGAATGTGCTCCGGTACCTCTGGCATCACATCATTACTTGTGCATCCAGTTGTCATGATCCATAGTAAAAGTCCTGCCGGGATGAAGTTAAAATAGTTTATCATTGAGTGAAGTTTTATGATAAAAAATAACTTGTTATGCAAACCATATATATTATAATTTAAAATGGATACGCTCTGATATCACCTTCTTCTGTTACTACGAAAATTCGTTGCCGATCAAAATCAATATCGAAGATTGGCATATTTTCAATGTCCTCTGAAATCAGTTTATACCTGTGTATAAGTTCTCCTTGGGTACTAAAATGATGAATCCATACAGGGACAGTATTTGTTATTAAAAATAATTCTCCATCAGTATTGCTTACGCCTGACGTGTAATATTTTAAATCTATTCTGCTTGTGCGGCCTCTTTGTTGAAGCTGATCCATTGTTTCGAAAAATCTTGTTGTCAAGGAATCAAGTTCCATTGTTTGTGGAATCTCAGTCGACCACAATTTCTGCCCGGATGAGTTGTACTTTGAAATCTTGGGTAGGGCACTGTAGATTAGAAAATACTCATCCGAATTTGCACGGTTGTGTATTACAAAAGCATTAGACCGATATAGTGATGGGACAACTCGATTCGATACGTCTGACCTTAGTTTATCATTATCGATTACGAATGTGCTGCCCTCTGGGACTGAACCGATATCTATTATATGATACCCATCCCAATCTGTTAACTCATAGATAGACTGAACAGAGTCGCTAAACTTAACGGCTGACAGCATTACATTACCATCTTGAGTTATAAATGGTTGATTTGTGATGTCTTTTACCAATATCTGTGAAGCGGAGAAAGGTGCTGGTGGTGCATTGGGTAAGCCCAGTTTATTACCGTAATCCATTGATGAGATAAACTGACCATTGTAGTCATATTTATGGATAAAATATTGTAGATAATCTACTATATAGAGATGGTTATCGGTTAGGAAAAAATTATTAACTAAGAGTAGTTCTCCCGGACCGCGTCCTGGCTGGCCAAATTCATTTACTATATTACCATTACTGTCCACTTCCAAAACTTTGGTTCGAGCATCATCATTTACAAAAAGATTCGAATTTGAACCAAATCTGATCAGTGTCGGCGTTGCTAAAACATTGTCCTCTATCGAGATTATAGTTTCAAATTTTTCAAGTTTTATTATAGATATTTCCGTAGAAGAGGAGGTTTCAGAATTACAACCCGTCAATGCATATAGTATAAATGCAATAGATAGTGTAAAGGAGTATTTATAACTCATAAGTGATTAGTAAAATTAGGTTGCATAACGGTCTGGTGTTTCTGCGGCCGGGCTATCAATCCAAATAACCGCAAGAAACCTGAACCGGTCCGCAGGAAACACTGGTTATGTGTTCGGTTTATAGGCCCATGGATTTATTACCTCTACTCCTGAGCCTTCCATATCCTGAGTATTTCTTGTAACAACTAAAAGATCATGCACCTGGGCTGTTGCAGCAATAAGTGAATCAATTGCCGGAAGGGGTCTGCCATTTTTTTCAGCAGCTGCTAAAATCTGGCCCCATTTATTCACTTCTTCTAAATTTATATTAAGGATTCGGTTTTTGAAGCGGTGCTTTAAGTCCTCTTTTACCCATCGATTTAACTCTTTCTTCTTTTTCGAATCGGGTAACTTTTCAATCCCTTTTCTTAATTCGCCAAATGTAATAACGCTTAAAAACATGGAGAATTCATCTCGATCGGCGAACCACTTTATAACATTTGGATTTGGTTTCTTTTTAACCAATTCGGAAATGCAGCAGGTGTCAATTAAATAGCTCATAGGTCAATTTGACGGGAAAGAGATTTATCTCTCTTTAGATCAATCTCAACCTCTGAAAGGGGAGATTTTTGAAAAAACTCAACCAAAGATGTCTTCGGCTGTTCTAATTTCCGATAATCTTCAGCCGAAAGCACCACTACACTGTCTTTTCCATGCTTCGTAACCGTTTGAGGGCCCTCTTCGGATGCCTTACGAACCACTTCACTAAACCTGTTTTTCGCTTCCTGTAATTGCCACTTTTTAGATTTTGTGATCATAAATACCTCCATTTTCATCTAGTCTGTCTAGAAATTACAAAATTATAACAGATTATTGAAGTGAAAATTGCCTGTAGCAATAAAGAAGTTTCCAACACATAACGGTTTGGTTTTTCTACTGCCTGGAGAATTTCTCAAGAGCTGAGCAAAAACCTGAAAAGGTCAGCAGGAAACACATTGTTAACGCAATCCCCTACTGGTTTTGGGAGGTTCTTGTCTGACATGCCACACAGTCTGAATATAGATCGTGTTTTCTTCTCTACGTATCCGGTAAATTACTCGATAATTTCCGAATATCAGTTCACGAAGGTTCGGCTCATTATATTCTGGTACAATCCGTCCAGATTCCGGTTGTTCCATGAGCTGATCGGTTTTTTCAATCAGTTTTAAAGCCCACTTTTCTGCAGTGACAAGATTATCCTGAGCAATGTAGTCAACGAATTTGTTGAGTTTACGCAATGCCTGATTGGTCCAAACTATTTCCACTTGGCAAGATTTTCTTTAATTCGCTTTTTCGCTTCTTCGTGGGGTACAACTTCGCCTCTTACTATTTGTCGTTCTGCTTCGATCAGCTCTTCCATTAGGTCAATTTTATCAATCATGCGTTGATACTCAGATACATCGACTAAAACAGCTGCACTTTTTCCGTGTTGTGTCAAAACTATGGATCGCTTCTGTTTTTTGATGCGGTCAATGAAATCAGCCGCATGCTTACGGAATTCGGAAAGTGGTTGAATATCCCGGTCTATTTCAATTCGTACATTAGCCATAATAGAGGTAGTTTTAAAGTGTACTTATAATGTACAAAATTAATACTTAATAAAGTAACATCAGGTGGGCTATCTGTACTGGAGAGGGGGATGCGTTAACACATGTATTAGCAATATTGTACAATCTGGAGAATGTGAAAAAACTACTAAATATCCAACCTCATATCACGTAGACGGTTATTTTGTTCAGATAATATTCGATAACCATCTTCGATAATACCTTTCATTTTTTGGCTGTTATCGAATATTTTTTGTAAGGAATTCATGAATCACGGTTCATATTAAGAAAAGCCTCTTTTTAAAATCATGAGCCGTTTACTTATCTCCATCAGAAATGAAATCAGAAGAAGAAATTATAGCTACAAGACAGAACAGTCTTATATAATGTGGGCAAAGAGGTTTATCAAATTTTGCAACATGAATCATCCACTTGAAGTGGATCAGAAACAAATTGTTCATTTTCTGAACTATTTAGCAAATGAGTGCCATGTGGCTTCCTCAACCCAAAACCAGGCTTTATGCGCACTCGGTTTTTTGTATAGAGAAGTGTTGAATCACCCGGTTGGAGTCCTGGACGGTTTAAAAATGGCGAAAAGATATCATCATATACCTGTTGTACTTTCTGAAGGGGAAGTGAAACAAATTCTTAATGAAATGGATGGAGTTAAAAGCCTGATTGTTCAATTGCTTTACGGTTCGGGACTCCGTATTTCTGAGTGTCTGCGAATGAGGATACAAGACCTGGATTTTGATTACAGGCAGATCGAGGTTCGTAATTCAAAAGGAGCCAGAGACAGAATCACAATGATGCCGGAAAAACTGATTACCCACCTCAAAAATCAAATTTCGAAGGTTCAGTTTCTTCATCAAAGAGATCTTGCAAAAGGTTTGGGTGAAGTTTTGCTTCCGAAAGCACTTGCCAAAAATATCCCGGTGCTTCAAAAGAACTGCGCTGGCAATACCTTTTCCCATCTCGCAAAATTGGAAGAGATCCTATAACCGGGTTCAGACACAGATATCATCAATCCCCACAACCGGTAAATGCTGAAATCAGAAAAGCCGTTTACAAAACCGGCATACAAAAAAAAGTGTCTGCGCACACATTCCGGCATTCTTTTGCAACTCATGTACTGAAGAACGGCTACGATATACGTAACGTCCAGGAACTGCTTGGCCACACCCCGTTAAAAATGAACCTGCTATGAAATTTTTTTATGTTTACATATTACTAAGCAAAAAGGATAATGACTGGTATACTGGGTATACCAATGACTTGAAGAAACGATTTAAAAAGCATAATGATGGTAAAAACTTATCAACAAAACATCGTCGGCCCTTTGATCTAATTTACTTTGAAGGATGCTTAAACGTCGATGACGCAAAAGCGAGAGAAAAGTATTTAAAATCCGGAATGGGCAAGAGGTCTGTAAAGAACAGACTAAGGAAATACTTTGAAACAGTTCATTTTTAACGGGGCATAAGAGTGTGAAAAATACGATGATTTATACACACGTTTTAAGCCAAGGAGGCCACGGCGTAAAAAGCCCGCTGGATGGATGATATCCGATGTTTTCTGCTTCAGTGCCAGGGTTTAATACCGATAAAACGCTTAAAGGTTATCCCTAAAATCACTTCGACATCCAATATTGGATATTGGATATTGGATATTCAGTATTCCCCCACTCCGTTCAAACTCTGACAGGAGGCCCGAAAGGCGCGGGCCACTCTGTCAGGTTTTCACTGAAGTCACTTCGATATTCAATATTCAAACATTCAATATTTCCTCTGTCCCTGATTTTCCCGGCCCACACACGCCTCCGCACACTTCTCTCCATCCATCGCGGCGGAAACGATGCCGCCGGCGTAGCCCGCCCCCTCACCACACGGGTAGAGTCCTTGAATACGGATATGCTGCAGGGTACGGCGGTCGCGCGGGATGCGAACGGGTGAGGATGTACGTGATTCCGGCGCATGAACCACCGCTTCGTTGGTAAGATAGCCTTTCATAGAACGGTCATATAATTTAAATCCTGAAACAAGCGCCTCATTGATAAAATCCGGCAGCACTTCGCTTAACTGCACCGAACGGATTCCGGGCGCATAGGAGGTATCGGGTAGTGAAGCCGAAAGTTTCCCCTCTACGAAATCAGTGAGGCGCTGCGCCGGGGCAGTTTGTGTACGGCCTCCCAGCTCCCATGCCTTTTTCTCGATGGCGCTTTGGAACGCCATGGCTGCCAGGGGACCATGTTCTGAAAACGGTGCAAAATCTACCGCCCTCAATTCCACCACAATGCCAGAGTTTGCAGTGACCCTCGCCCTGCGTGAGGACGACCACCCATTGGTCACGATCTCTTCCTGCCGGGTGGCACAAGGGGCAATCACTCCTCCGGGGCACATACAGAAAGAATAGACACCCCGGCCGTTTACCTGTTTTGAAATGCTGTAGGGTGATGGTGGTAGGTAATCGCTGCGGACGTCGCAGTGGTACTGGATAGTATCAATAAGCGCCTGGGGATGTTCCACCCTCACCCCGATGGCAAGAGGTTTCAGTTCAATTTCAATCTGCTTACGGTACAGCAGCTCAAATATATCCCGCGCCGAATGACCGGTAGCGAGAATTACGTTACTTGCACTGAACCGTTCTCCGCCGAGAGTTTCCACACCTTTGATCAGGTCGCCCTCCAGCAAAAAATCGGTAACGCGTGTGTTGAAGCGGATCTCACCACCGTGTGCCAGGATGCATTCCCGCATAGTCGAAATAATGGGCGGCAGTTTGTTGGTACCGATATGGGGATGGGCATCCACCATGATGTCGCGGACGGCACCGAATCCCACCAGCAGCTTCAGAATACGGTCTGTATCTCCCCTCTTTTTTGCCCGTGTGTAAAGTTTTCCGTCCGAGTATGTTCCGGCGCCGCCTTCGCCAAAACAGTAGTTCGAATCTTCATTAACGATATGGTCTACATTAATGGCCTTCAAGTCTTTAATACGGTCACGAACATCTTTTCCACGCTCCAGGATCACCGGTTTTTTTCCCAGTTCAATCAGTCTGAGCGCAGCAAATAGTCCGGCCGGACCCATCCCCACAATCACTATCTCTTCTTCATTTTTTACATTCGGATAATCCGGCAGCAACACCGGCTCCTCATCATACGGTTCACCGATGTAAACTTTTACATTGAGGTTGATGATCACATTCCTCTGACGTGCATCAATCGATCTCCTTACAATCTCGATATGGTGAATCTCATTCCCCGGAATTTTTTGAGCGGATGCAACGTATTCTTTGAGCCTTTCAGGTTCCCCGGCAACTTCAGGAGCCACCCGCAGATGAATTTCTTTGATCACAATGAATGAGTCGGTTTTGTATATCGGAATGAGTTGTTATGATCACAGCTCTTTTGATGTAGTAAAGATAAGCGGAAAATCGCGGGAAATAAAACAGATGAAACGATGGAGTTTTTATAAAAAGGACGGAACTGAACACCCTCCCACTTTCTCTGTTTCTCTGTTTCTCTGTTTCCAAGCTATTCGGTTATGTCACCCTAAACCCACAACTCTTGCAGGACCTTCGGACTCTGCAAGGTTGTTCAGTTCTCCGTCAGGTCAATCACTCCGTGCGCAATGCTTCGATGGGATCGAGCCGTGAAGCTTTCCAGGCGGGGTAAAAGCCAAAGAAAAC
>RECI01000277.1 GCA_007694095.1 Balneolaceae bacterium
AAAAATATTATTATGAAACGCTTCAGAAGTGATACGCCCCGTGCATCCAAAAAAGAAATTTTTGGATGGGCCATGTTCGATTTTGCCAACCAATCATACACACTGTTGATTATCACGGTAATATTTCCCGTTCTGTTCACAACCGTTATTGTAGGTGATGCCGAACAGGATTACCGGCTTGGCAATTTGCTTTGGAGTGTTGCACTTGCGGCCAGTTATTTCCTTGTGGTAATCAGCGGGCCTGTATTTGGTGCAATTATGGACTTTTCTGCACTTAAAAAAACATTCCTTTTTTATAGTTACCTGCTAACCATCATCAGTACAACACTTCTCTACTTTGTTGAACCCGGACTCGTAGTTCTTGGTGTGACACTAATTGTGATCTCAAATTTTGCCTATGCCATTGGCGAGAATTTTATTGCATCCTTTCTGCCCAGCCTTGGCCCGCCATCAGACCTTGGTAAAATCTCAGGGTTTGGCTGGTCGCTTGGTTATATAGGCGGGCTTGCTTCAGCCGGATTTGTAATACTTTTTCTTGGTGAGCCAGTTGCTGACAATTTTGACAGGATTCGTTGGGTTGGGCCATGGGCAGCACTGTTTTTTATGCTGGCAGCCATTCCAACTTTTGTTTGGGTAAAAGAACCCGGAGCACGTAAAACGCTGCCAAAAGGTGAATCCTTTACCTCTATAGGTTTTAAACGGCTGGGTGATACTTTCAAAATGGTTTCCCAATTCAAGGATCTTGTAGTATTTCTGATCTCTGTTTTCTTCGCCATGGCTGGAATTTACATTGTGATTTCATTCGCTTTTATATACGGTGACCAGGTTGTTCGGTGGGACGAAGCCGTTCGCGTTTTGATGTTTGTTATCGTACAGATAACGGCAGCCATCGGTGCTTTTTCATTCGGATTGATTCAGGACAAAATTGGAGCTAAGCTTACTTATAACATCACACTTGGATTATGGTTTTTAGGGGTGATGGGTATCTGGGCAGTGGCTGATATTACAGATTGGCTGAACCTCACTTTCAGCACCGATTTTGAAGCGCAATATGTGTTTCTTTATATAGGTGTGATCGCGGGATTAAGCCTCGGGTCAAGTCAGTCGGCCAGCCGCGCCCTGGTGGGCTTATTTACCCCGGAACAGAAATCGGCGGAGTTTTTCGGGTTTTGGGGTTTATCCAATAAAATAGCCGGGGTATTCGGCATTATCGGGCTTGGTTTACTTCAAACACAATTCGGGCTTCACATGTCGGTTTTGTTTTGTGCATTTCTCTTTTTGATTGCCATTATCATCTGCCTTTTTGTTAATGAAAAGCGCGGAGAAAATGCAGCAGATGAGTTCCAGGACGTACATCATCAAAGCAGTTAAAAGATAATGAATAATTCCATATACCAATTTAAACCGGGCTTTACGGCAGTAATTTTTTATTATAGATTACAATTGCTAACCAAACATGACACCTTTTTATACAATGGATGTGATTCAGCTTCGTGTTTTACTTTTTTTTTGAATATCTTTGCTTCCGCTCAGAAAATTTTTTGCGAAAAACATTAAAAAAATGATTTACAAGCTGTTTTTAATGATCAGATTGTTAAATTAGGAAGAGTAGAGAAGTACAAGGGATCTGTAAGATTCAATCAAATAACCAAGATGATAGTTAATATCATAATGAACACTAACCTAAATGGAGATAATAAATGAGTAAAATCAACGAAATTAAATCACTCATGAGCGTTCTTGAAGACGATCTGGTAAAGTTTTACGACAAAGGAAATAAAGCTGCCGGTACACGTGCACGAAAACATTTGCAAGACCTTAAGAAGCTTTGTCAGGATACCCGTAATGACATCCAGCAAAGAAAAAATGAAGGGTGATAATTACAAAGGTAATATTAAAAAAGCCGCTTATAATGCGGCTTTTTTTATGTTTACACTAATTCCAAAAAGAGATATTGAATTCGTTTATACCCCCGCTACCTGAATCCAATTCGGGCAATTCATCAATAAAACCATCATCATAAAAAACCCTGATATTTCCGGTTCTTTTAAACGATTTTATAACTACGCTTCCACCGAACTGGTTGAACTTAGATAGCGTTAGCGCCCTAAATACAAATTGTGATTTCCCGCATTTTCTGTTGAGTTATGGATCAACACGAAGATATTAATGTCTAATAAACTTTGTTATATAATCAATTTGCATTGTTTAAAGGGGGGTTCGTGTTTGGCAAGGTACGGTGGCGAAGAAAAAAATCTCGCTCAGCCACAGATCTTATAACATTTGTATCATTTCTGAACCTTACATGCTGTTCCGCTCTGCTTTCTGCCTGTACTCTTACACGAAGTAAATGAGCCGCAGGCATTGAAAAATCAATTGAGGATAAATTGAGATCATATACTGTTGAATCCGGTACACCGGTTATCAAGTTTTGGAAAAAAATTTTCAATTGACCGTTATTGTTATCTCTTACAATGTCATACGATTGAGATGGAAGGCCTGATCCCGCTAAAAATTTGGTGAATCTCAGTGTATCAACTGATATGGTAATTTGTCCACCATCAAGTCCTCTTAATTCCTCCTGAATAATATCAATAGCTATATCTGCCTTAGTCTGCACATCATTAATTAAGCGGGAATCCGTTGAAGTTTCAAGCATAAATGCATTGATCCGGAACAACAGTATAATCAACAATCCGATTATAACAGGTGGAACTATCAAATCGATCTGAACACCCATAATCTTTACATTTAATATTAATTCTCGAATAAATTCATTACTGCCGTGACGTATTCACTTTTTAATATGAAACTATCATTCACTTCTTCAAAGATCCGAATAGTAGCTAACCTACCCATTTGTCCATATAGCACATTAATTTCAGCAGAAAGCTCAATCGTTGCGTATAAACTATTACCAGAGGGGGCCAGAAATTCTATTCTTGATCCTGCATCATTTACATCGTCAAAACCGCCAAAATCGTTATCAAGTTCATTATACATCAGAGGGCTTGATGAGTATGATTGTATTCGTTCGCTTAGTGTTCGCCCAAAATTTAATGCTTCTGTAGTATATAATGTATCTATTGAATTATGAACAGACTGGACATAAATATTGCGAATGCTCATAGTGATAATAGCTAGTAGCACAATAGATGCCAACGCTAATAAAGTTTGACCCGTAGCCATTTCTTATTTCGATATTATATTCGGAATATTATTTTTCCGTAAATATTAATTCCAGTATGCAATACTGTAATTCGTGATATTACCTCCTCCTCCACCTGAGTTGAGATCGGGTAATGTATCCATAAATTCATCGGTATAATTAACCAGGTACCCACCGCTGCCACTGAAAGATTTTGCAACTATACTCCCGTTTACAGTACCCGAACCACCCATCGTAACATGGGCATTTGGAGCATATACCACTCTTGAATTGTTTCCACTGCCACCATCGATGTTTACATTCGAACCCCCGGTAATAATATTTCCATTTATTTGACCGGAGTTACCCAATTGCAAATCTGCATCTTTGATAAAAATATTCGCATTAATCGGAATATTACCACCAATGGTTAGCTTCTGAGATCCGGCATAGGCAAAAAGTAATCCTAAGGGAGACTGGCTGTTACCATCAAGATTAATATTATTGTTCATTGAGCTGGAACCACCAATATTGAACGTATTTTCAACAATGAGTTGAAGCCTTCCATCACCTTGCGAAATTATATTTAAATGTCCCTGAGTCATATTAAAGTTATTGACTCTGAGTATTCGGTCATGCGAACCAACGTTTACAGTTAAGTGCGTGCTGTTGTGAACGTCAATTGTAGGAACATATGCATCTCCGCCGGTAAGATCTAATAATTGAAAACCAACGCCACTCAAGTGAATGGCTGGCAAAATTGTTTGATTTTGAGGTATTTCCGGAAATTCTGGCAATGGCATATTTTGTGGTGGTATTGGACTGCTTATAGAAGCGCTCGAACCTTTAACGTGTCCGGGGTGCCATTGACTTATCGGTGGCGCGACGATTGCCGGATTTCCACCCTGACCAACATATAAATTTCCTGTGATTTCGGCGCTCCAATTGGTGTATTTTATTGAAGCGGGATTTACAGCATTTGTATAGACACTTCCCCATACTTTTCCGCTGTTCATTTCAATTGTTACGGGAATATCATCCGCAACAGCTACTACATTCCCATGAATTTGAGCATTACCAGTGATTGTTAATTTTTGCCCGGAATAAATATCACCATTAACAGTTCCGCTGTTAACAATCAAGTCTTCTTCGGCGTGTACAGCACTGTCGAAAGGAGGCCATGGAAACCCGCCCCCGCCTGCTCCAGGCACCAAACCGACTGCCGCAATATAAACTGAGTTTTCAAACCTGCCGGTCGCCTGCAACCGTATAATATTTGTAACATCATCATTTAGTACAGATATATTATATTCACCGTGTAACTGATTCCATGGCTGAAATCCGGTTTCAATCGTTTCACCAGGATTTGGAATTGCAATATTTCCACCATTGCCATTAAGATCCATTACTGCTGCCATTAGTGAACTATGTGCAATATTGTGTGCCTGATTTTGGCTATAACTTTGTACGACTCTCGTATTTGATATAAAAATTGCGTTTCGCAGAGCATGCGAATATGTGATAACCGAAAAGATTAACGCAGATACGATAATTAAAGCATATTTACCCATTATCTCTCACGAATATTGAGTCGCGATTTTGCGACACTTAATTGTATATCATTAATATACTAAACTTTATATATGTTTTATAAACAATTTTTCAGATTTTTTTCATTTTTGAGTGGATAGTTTGATATTGCTTTAAATGAATAAGTATTTAGTCCAGCATTGATTATTCATGTCAATGTAAATGAGATCTAATTGGCAAAGTAATTCTATTGTACCGTTAGCATAAACATAGTCATTCTTTTAACTCATTTATTGTAAAGAAGATTCTCGGATAAGTGCACATTCAGAATTGTTGTAAATCTTATGTGTCGTAACGCTGACAAATTCTCCAGACCTTATTAAATTCCATTTGGATTGCCCATATTTTAAGGAAAAGTGTCAATTGGAATTTGCACTTACAGCAATATTTCTTAAAAAGAATCTGCGTTCCGAAAATGCCCTAACTGTTTGTACATCGTTACGAAAACGTACATGCTGCCCAGGCTCGCTCTCTGTTTCAACCCGTACCCGAAGGAAAGTCGGGACTGCAGCGGCCTGTGGTTCCAGGGTAAACTGAATTCCCGATAAACTTGCCGGCACCATTACAGAATCATACCCGGCATTTATCATATCATATCTGATTATCTCGATATTCCTGCCATTTCTTGTCATGGAAACGGTGTCTCTCAATGTAGTCACATAACGGATTGAATCCTGTTGAACCTGAACAAAATGGTCCAGGGTTCGCAATTCTTCCTGAATTACAGTAGCAGCTACTTCAGCAAAAGTTTGAACATCAGTGTACAGACGGTTGTCAGCTGATGATTCCATGATAAAAGAATTTACCCTGAAAATCAGAATGATAATTAATCCAATGATAATTGGCGGTATAATTAGGTCTGCATGTATCATATTATGTAATCGAAACTTTTTATAATGGCAATACTGCCGTAATGTATTCTGCTACAAGAGTGAATTCATCTTCCCTCTCTTCCTCAAATACCCTGATATTCACTGAACGGCCCATCTGTCCATGTTTTAATACCTGTTCTGAAGAAAGCTGGATTGTAGCATACAATGTACGACCAACCTGCGGTGTAAATTCAATACGGGTAGCCGGATTGGTAACATCGTTAAACTGGCCGTAGACTGCATCAAGCTGATCATAATTAAAAGCAAAAGAGTGTATTTCTTCAGCCATATCACGGCCAAAATTGAGCGCATCTGATGTAACTTGTGTGCCTACCGTATTATTTACTGACTGAACATACATGGATCGTACGCTCATGGATATTATTCCGAGCAGTACAATAGATGCCAATGTGAGTAATGTTTGTCCGGTTGCCATAAATTCCTGCTATATCAAATCGTCGTTTAGTTCCAAAAAGCGATATCAAACCCGCCGGTTGGCAGTTCCAGGTCAGGCAATTCACCGCCAAAATTCGGGTCATATTCAAGGGTTGAATTACCAGAACCGTAATATGTGTCTGCAATTACAGCACCTTTAATATGTACATTGCCTTGTGCCTCTACCCGGCCATTAGGTGCAAATATTACTCGTGAAAATTCTGACTCAAGATTCGGGTTGCCGCGAACAGTCACATTATTACCGCCAGTTAAAACGTGCCCTTCTACGCTGGCTGTACCATTTAAGTTAATACTTGCTTTGTCGGCATAGAGGCTGCCGATGATCTGTGTACTACCACCAAACGAGAGTGTTTCGTCATAAAGATCCACTTCCGGATTTCCTTTATAATAAATCATCAACTGGTCGATAACTCCACCTTTATTTATCTTCGCATTCCCCTTCACATCCAACCCATATTCCACATATATAGTAAGTTTACCATCACCAATAATGGTAATATCCGAGGACTGTACGTTTAGTTTACCTACGTGCAGGATACGATCCTGATCTCCGGTATTGATAACCAAATTATTGCTTCCCTGAAGATTAAATTCAGTAAAATAATGGTTGCTGTATTGATGGGGTTCTAATTGAGTTTCTCCCTGGTAGATAGCCGGCATCGCCATTGTTGGAAAATCAGGGAAAATGGGCATATCGTAGGTAAATCTCTTGCTCAGGTTGCCAACATTTCCCGAAATATTATTCATATTCCCAACAATCACATCATTTTTGTCACCACCTGGGCCGATAAGTAAATCCCCCGCGATTTTAATCTTACTCTGGCTGCCCAGGCGAACCGAGTTTTCAGAAATACTATTGATCGATACCTGTCCAATAATTAAATCCCCACTGCCTCCGGTCAGGTTAATGATATGCTCAGCATGTAATGCCTGATCCAGGTTGGGATTCCATTTAGAAGGCCCGACAAGTAAACCCAGCGTTGTTCTGTAAATAGTTTCTTCAAACCTGCCCGTTGAATTCATAATGAGCAACGAATCACCCTGGTTTGTAAACCTCAAATTGTAGGATCCACTTAATTCTTCCCACAGCTCAAAACCGGTAGCTGACGGAAAGTGGATGATGTTATCAGTTGCCGGTAGAAAATTGCTGTTTGAATCATTTCGCAGATTATTGATGGCCATCATGGCGGCAGATTGGGCAATATTGTGCGCCTGATTCTGACTGTAGCTTTGAACTACTCTTGTGTTTGATAAAAAGAGTGCATTACGTAAGCCGTGCGAATAAGTAATTACAGAAAATATAATAACAGAAACAATGATTATCGCGTACTTTCCCATCAATCAAATAATTTTGTTTATCCTATATTCTTTATGCAGACTCTTTGCACCCCAATTGTTTTAAGAAATATTAATCTGCTTATATAAAGAAAATGCCATTGTATATTAAGAAATTTTAATATTGAAAACAATCCGATTTTACAATGCCAATTTATATGCGAAAGTTATTGAATATTAATCTAATACAATTTGTTGATTGAATTTTCATATCGTAAGCTAAAATTTATGATCTAATTTTTTTTAAGCTGTATAAAATTCTTGACATCTAATCTGAAAATATCCTTGATCATTATAACTCTATGACATATACCTGGTATGGGTTTAAATGAATTGTATACCTTAATTCAATAACCTGCTCACTGATGATATCATAACCGGTTTCATAACCATCAAGAAACTCATTGAATCGTGTAGTATTTATTTCCTTACTACTGTCATCACCGTTTAAAATCACCATAACCGTTTCATCCTCATTGTGGCGAAAATAGACATAGACATTATTTTCGGGAATAAAATGAGTAAGGGCACCGGTGTGAATAACTTCTTTGTCTCTTCTCCATTCAGATAATTTTTTTATCAATTCAAATACCTCCGGAATCGGAAGATTACGTTTTTCACCAAGCTTCTTTCTCCCTTCTTCTGTAAAAGCACTAATTTCGTGGTGTGCCCAACCGCCGGGAAACAGCCGTCGTTTATCAGGATCGTTGGCTCCCCCCATTTTCATAATCTCCGTTCCATAGTAAATTTGAGGGATCCCCCGCGTAGTGAGCAGTAATACAATACCCAGTTTGAATTTTGCAGGATCTTCACCTACACTTGTCATGAAACGTACCAGGTCGTGATTGTCTACAAAAATCACGTTCAAAAACGGATCGGTGTAAAGAAAATCCTGCCCAAGGGTATAGTAAATCCGCGCAAGACCGGTATCCCAGCCTGCACCTTCATTCAGGCCGCTTACAATGGAGCGGTAAAGGGGAAAATCGGTTATACTCGGCAGGTAAGAGTT
>RECI01000166.1 GCA_007694095.1 Balneolaceae bacterium
GCACAACCTGACAGCACCCACCGGATCTGTCCCGCAGGGATCCCAAGGGATCAGCTGTGCGGGCAACCGGGATACTGGATACCAGATCGCACACCGCACCTCAAAGATCGTGTATCGCAGATCAAGATCAACCAGGCTGATGTACGATACACGATGTGCGTTCTGTGATGTGCGATGTGATTGGGTATGGAAACGGTAATGGAATAAGTAAAAACACCATCCTATAAAACCAAAGGTTATGGGCTTAAGCCCGCGTGGTTTTTCGTGGCGTTAATTCCGTCAGCTAAAGCAGACGGTAAGTGGGGGGCAACCGGAATACTGGAACTGGATACCAGATCGCACACCTTGCTTCGCAATGCCCCATATAACCCGTTCTAACTCTGCCAGGAACTCACTATCGTTCGCACTCTGGCAGGTTATCACTCCACACTCTCCTCACTTATTCCATGAATAGATCCAGCGTACGGATGCTTTCATGGCAATTTTGTTATCCGGGCCGAGTGCTCTCAGTTCAACTTTGGTATTATCTGTATCCTTGCTGGTGATCGTCATTTCTTCGTGTACATAGAGTGGTCCGGTGGCCCTATATTCAATTTCCTCAATCAGTTTTCCATCCGTTTTGGTTTTATAGGCATCCATCATCAAGGTGAGAACCAGTGGAGCAGGTACAAGCAGATTGGGATAGCCGTGCTCTTCGGTTGTATACAGATAATCGTAATGAATTCGATGACTATTAAACGTGAGGGCAGAATACCTGAACAGGTGAACCGGGGTGAATTTGCGGGTTTTCTTCCAGTCAAAATCGATATCCATGGGCTCTGTCCTTGCGGGATGTGCCCCCTCTTCTGTTTTTTCCCGGAACACTAATTGTTGCTCTTCATCAATAGCAACGGCACCGGCTGTACTTACCTGGTGGCGAAGCGTTACGAAACACAACTTGCCGGTTGTACCCTCTTTTTCATCAATTTTCACCACTGTCGACTTTCTGTCACATGCAAGGCCTGCTTTTAGCGGTTTTTTGAACAGTATTTTACCCCCGGCCCACATCCGCACCGGCAGATCCACAGGGGGTAATAAGCCTCCTCTTTTTGGATTGCCGTCATCGTCGAGTTCAGCCTGTTTATCGTGCGGATTAAAATAGATCCAATGGGCACAGGGTGGCAGAACCGTGCCGTTTTTTACTTCTGCAGGGTCATGATCCAGCAGGGCCTCAAAGCGCTGAAGGGGTTCGGGGCCCATGTTATCATATTGGTCTTTTGATTTTCCAATCCAATCGTTGTAACTCATTGTTCAAATTCCATTTTTATGGTTTCATCATGTTAACCCAGCGCAGGGTGATTTTGCACATCGGCCATGGTATTCAGGTTCGAATATGCAATCCGATTCCTTTTCAATTTATCTAACAGTTCGCGATAATCCATGCGTTCAAAGAAATTTTGTATTAAACGGTTCAGGATAATTTTTAACGGATGGAAGTTCATAAATCGGTCAGGTTTCACATCTTAAAGGTAAGATTCACTTTTTCAATGAGAATAGCTATAAAAACTAAAATGGTGTTCTATGATCTCAGTTTAGCCGGTTAATGAGTCTTGATTCATTTTATAAACCAGGCAATTTGAAGAGCGCTAAGCCTGCATTTCTCACCAGTAATTTTTCATACAGCAACTCTATGATATAATGGATCAAATTTCTGAAAGCTGGCAGAAATTGAAGATTTTAAGACGCATTGAAGCCGGAAAATTGATAATATTAATGGTTAGTAAATATTATCAGCGCGTTATTATCCATTTACTTTAATAAGCATTTCATGAAAACAATTTTTCATTTCCTGATACTGTTTTTTTTGGGGTGGTCACTCTCCTTTGCCCAAGATGACCCACGCTGGATCCGTTATCAGGCTATTTCACCGGACGGCAATCACATCGTCTTTACTTATAAAGGTGATCTGTACAGGGTTTCGACTGAGGGTGGCACAGCTCAGCAGCTTACCTTCCACGAAGCACACGATTTTATGCCGGTTTGGAGTAATGACGGGGAAAAGATCGCTTTTGCATCAGACCGTTACGGAAATTTCAACGTTTATGTGATGGATGCCCTGGGAGGCCCCGCTACGCGGCTCACATATCATTCAAATAATGAATACCCGTATGGTTTCACTTATGATAATGAGAATGTGTTATTCGGAGCGGTGCGCCAGGATTTGGCCGAACACCGACAGTTTCCCTCGATGATGCAGCCCGAACTTTACAGTGTGCCGGTGAATGGAGGAAGGGTGAATCAAATCTTTACAATACCGGCAGAATATTCAAGGATGAGCCGTGACGGAAACCGTATCATCTATCATGATAAAAAAGGATATGAGAATGAATGGAGGAAGCATCAACGGTCGGCCATAGCCCGGGATATCTGGCTTTATAATGCGGAAAATGAGACCCATTCCATGCTCACAACGTTTGAAGGAGAGAACCGTCAGCCGGTATTCAATACTGCAGAAGATGCCATCTACTATCTCAGTGAACAGAGCGGAAGTTTTAATGTTCATAAAATGTCGCTTTCCAATCCGGGTCAAATTGATCAGGTTACTTTTTTCAGTGGGCATCCTGTCCGCTTTTTAAGTTACGGTAATGGAACGCTCGCCTTTGGTTATGATGGCGAACTATATACAATGAGGGAAGGGAGCGAGCCTGAAAAGATAAATGTAATCATACGCACACAAGAAAAGCGCAATCCGGACAGATTTATTACCATCGACGGCGATGTTCAGGAAATGGCCGTATCACCAAACGGGAAGGAGATTGCATTTATCGCAAGAGGAGAAGTTTTTGTAACGTCTGTTGACGGATCGCTGACCAAACGGATCACCAATACGCCGGAGAGGGAACGGTTTGTAACCTTTACTCCGGACGGGAAAGGAGTAGTGTATGCCGCACTGCGCGACGGACGCTGGAGTATTTTTAAAACCACGAAAGTGAGGGAAGAAGAACCGTTTTTCTATGGATCAACCTTGCTGCAGGAACATGTGCTGGTAAGCGGTGATGAGGACAAGTACATGCCGGCTGTTTCTCCCGACGGAAAAAAGCTGGCCTACATTGCCGGCAGGCGCACGCTTCGGGTACGTGATCTGGATTCCGGTTCTGCAGCAGACCTGCTGACCCCCGATGATCTTTTCCACATGCAGGATGGCGATCAATACTTTGTATGGAGCCCCGACAGCCGCTGGCTTTTAGTCGGCTGGAGGAAACTGCTTCACAACGCGGAGGTTTTGTTGATTTCCGCAGACGGGAGTGAACGGATTAACCTGACCGAAAGCGGGTATTATGACCTGAACCCGAAATGGGTGAATAAGGGCAAACAGATGATCTGGTTCAGCAACAGGGACGGGCTCAGAAGTTATGCCGCAAGCGGCGTCACGGAAAGAGATATATATACCATGTTTTTTGACCAGGAAGAGTGGGACAAATTTAATCTGAGTGAAGAAGATTATAAACTGTATCAGCAAATTGCGGAGGCTCGAGAAAGCGAACGTGAAGTAGAAAGCAACAGAGATGCCGGTATTCTCGATTTCGCCAAAGAACGAATGAAAGACTGGACTGCCCGCCTTACCATACACTCCGGCAGAATAAGTGATGCCGTACTCTCTAAAGGTGATAGTACATTATATTATCTCGCAAGTTTTGAACAAAACTATAACCTGTGGAAAACGAACCTGAGGACACGCGAAACCAGTATGGCTATCCGTCTAAATACACAAGGCGGATCTCTTGTCTGGGATAAGGAGAAGGAGAACCTGTACCTGCTACGCGGCGGTAAGATACAGAAACTGGATGTAAGTGCGGGATCTGCAACACCGGTGCGGATCAGCGGCGAGATGATGTACGACGCTGAAAAAGAACGGGAGTACATGCTTGAGCAGGTATATGTTCGCACAAAAAATGTTTTCTATGAGCCCACTTTCCATGGCAACGACTGGAACGCGCTTTATGAAGAATATCAAAAATACCTGCCCCATATCGGCAACTCCTATGAATTTGCAGAAATGGTTTCCGAGATGCTCGGTGAACTGAATGTCTCTCATGCCGGCGCCTCGTTCAGCCGGACAATTGAGAATCCGGATCAAACAGCATCTCTTGGAATTTTCATGGATTATGAACATCAGGATGATGGCATAAGGATCACAGAAGTGATACAGGGCGGGCCGCTTGACAAGGCTGCATTTGATATGGAACCGGGAATGATCATTGAGAAAATTGATGGTATTACCATTACATCCGACCGGGATAAAGCCTCATTTTTAAACCGTAAAGCCGATAAATTTGTGCTACTCGATATACTGTCTCCTGATGGCAGCAGAAAACAGATCACCGTAAAACCGGTTACCCTGGCGCAGGAGCGAGACCTGCTTTACCGCCGTTTCATACGAATTAATGAAATGGAAGTGGATGAAAAAAGTAATGGAAGGCTTGGCTATGTTCATATCCCCGGAATGAGTGACGGCCCGTACAGATATGTGATCAGGGAAATGCTTGGCAAATACAGTGACCGGGAAGCGGTAATTGTGGATGGGCGTTTCAATAGCGGCGGCGACCTTGTTGCAGACCTTGCCATGTTTTTTACCGGCGAACCTTTTAATACGTATGCTACTGCAGATAAAGATGTAGGTGGTGAGCCTACTTCCCGCTGGACAAAACCCACCCTTTCCATAATCAACGAAGGAATGTATTCAGACGGTCACTGCTATGCGAGCGCCTATTCGGAACTGGAAATAGGGCTGACCGTTGGAATGCCGGTTCCCGGTACGTGCAGTTTTGGCGGCTGGGAAATGCTGCCGGATGGCACGCGCTGGGGAGTGGTACCCATCAGTGCGAGAAACATGGCGGACGAATGGATGGAGAATAACCAGACCGAGCCAATGATTATGGTAAGAAATGAACCGGGTGTTATTGACCGCGGCAGAGATCAGCAGCTGGAAAAGGCGATTGAGGCGTTGCTTGATCAGATCTCCGGAAATGAATAATAAATCTGCAGTTTACGGATGATTGATTTTTAATCTGATCTGGGCTTCTTTGCCTTGGTTAGGTTGCCACGGAAACACGGAAGTTATGAAACGGGTCATGATGAAAACCAGAAAGCGGCACTTGCTGCAAGCAAAAAGATAAATGGCACGTAAAGACGGTTTTTAATCATGGGTAGTTGAATAATTGATCAGTTTATGAAATCTTGTGTTGATATCCTTCTAAATCAGGCTCAAGTCTATTTCCCGTATTTCAAATAATTCCGGTATGTCAGCCTTCCATCCAAGCGAATCAGATAATTTCACACGTAGCATGTCTGAGGATTGAGGTTCGCCATGAACAAGAAATATTTCTTGTGGCGGATTACTGATACCGGAAACCCAATCAATAAGTTCACCTTTATCGGCATGCCCCGACAACCCTTCAAGAATTTCGACACGGGCTTTTACAGGATAAAATTTACCGAAAAATTTGATTTCGTTTGCACCTTCGAGTATCTGTCTGCCGCGGGTACCCTCTGCCTGAAATCCTGCAAACAAAATAGTCGTTTCCGGTTTGCCGATATATTGTTGCAGGTAAGTTAGCACACGCCCACCGGTAACCATTCCGCTTCCCGCGATAATCACTTTTGGACCCGGGGTATCAATGATCTCCCATGTTTCCCGGAAAGATTGCACAATTCGTACCCTGCTGCTCATTTCGGCACACTCCTTTTGGTTCAGTTTATGCCAGTTATGATGCTTCAGGAAAATATTCAGGGCAGCGGTACCCATCGGGCTATCCAGGATGACAGGGAGTGTGGGTGGAATTATCCCCGCCTTGTGAAGCTGCCAAATGAGGTACATCAGCAATTGAGCACGTTCTACAGCAAAACTTGGAATAATAAGGGTACCGTTATTTTTAACGGTTTCTAGAATGATTCGCTGTAATTTCTCCGGAATATTTACACTGGAGTGCAGCCTGGCGCCGTAGGTACTTTCAAGAATGAGGATGTCTGCCTTGTCAGGTTTCTTCGGGTCCCTGAGCAAAGGGTCGTTATTTCTCCCTATATCACCGGAGAACACAAATCGTTTGCCGTGAATATCAAACTCAATAAAAGCGGCGCCTAAAATATGCCCGTTATACTGAAAGCGGGCCTGAATAGAATCGTTTATCGAAATCCACTCCCCTTCCTTTTTACCGGCAAAAAGGGTGAGTGTTTTTTCAACATCTTTTGTGGTGTAAAGAGGCAATGCGGGTTTGTGTTTTGAAAAACCCTCTTTATTAGCACGTTCAGCATCTTCTTCCTGGATTTTTGCACTGTCGCGAAGGATGATTTCTGCTATATCAAGTGTTGGAATCGTACCCCAAACCGGGCCACGATATCCCAAATTTACAAGTCTTGGCAGAAAACCGGTGTGATCGAGGTGGCCGTGTGTGAGAAGAACGAGGTCAATATCAGAGGCCTTCACCGGCAGCTGCTGCCAGTTTAACTCGCGCAGCTTTTTTAACCCCTGGAACAAACCGCAATCCACAAGAATGGTGATATCCGGAAGTTTAAGAAGGTATTTTGACCCGGTAACCGTTCCTGAAGCTCCGAGAAAATGGATTTGAATTTTATCCGGCATAATCAATCAGTCATCCTGGTTATTACAAATATCAATTGCCTCTTTCGAAATGCGGTTTATCTTACGCTTGTCGATCCCGATTTCATTGAGGATATTTTTATTCTCGCAAATTTGTTTACAAAATAATATATCGTTCTTCAGCAGAAGTCCTTTTTCATTTTTATCCAGCGAAGACAAGCAGGTTACCGGGTGCAGTTTTACCCTTCCAATTAAATCCTTGATCCCGTTTTTTTCGGGGTAATCCCAGCTCAGGAGGTTTAATCCCACGCACTTCCCATACGTTTGGGCGTCTTCGGTAAAACGGGTATTGGTAACCACCCAGCCTTTATGATTTTTATTCTGATGGCCGGGCAGTTTGCTCCAGTTTTTTTTCACATCCTGGAATCGGGCTTGTATGTACAAAGGTACTTTAACGTTGCACCTGTTCTCGCTCCGGTTGTGAAATTTGCATTCGATCATATAATATTCATCATCCTTATGGGCAATCACATCAATTTCGTGCGATACACAATCACCCTGCACAGTAACGCCAATTTCAGTCTCATACCCCAGCCGCTTTAAAAGTTCGGCAACAAATGTTTCAAAATGGTAACCGGCCGGGCCTAATTCAAAAATCGCTTCTTTAAGCCGGTATCTTCCGGCAGTTTTGGATGATCTCGAGTGTAATAGCCGAAAAGCTTCCTGATAAATTTTTAATGTCGATATGCCATCGACAAGTTTATCCCGGACGGTTTGTGTAATATGGTCAATCAAAAGCGTTGATGCCCCTGCATTTTGAAGTGACCTCCTGAGCTTGCCTTCATTATAAGGTTCAAGCTCTCCCGATGCTTTTTCAACATTAATTACTGCCATTCTCTATTGGGACTAAATGATTTGCGACAGACCGAAGAACCGAAAGACCGAATGACCGAATTTTTCTCCTCATCGCAAATAGGCCAATCTGTTCATCGCAAATCAAATGATGAACAACATGTCGGTAATAACGGTGCTCTAAGCGCCTATATTTCAGGATAATATTATAATAAAACATTTTGCGAAACAAAATGACAGACGCGGCTCAATACTGTTTTGTTAGGTCAGAGAATACGGGTTGTGACCCCACACCGCCACAGTGGCACCGCCGTACCACTGCCCTGACCGAAAATCCTGCCCCAGCCCCTCGAATGTATTCGTCGTTTTTCAACATTTCACCGCTCAGAGCACATGATCTGCTGCATCTTTGTCCCCGGGTTACAATACCACCCCGAGCGATGCTCTCCCTGAGGCCCGGTATAAAACCGAGGGGATACTCCAAAACGTTGAGTACGGGTATCTGATGATGGATTCCTTATCGAATACTCCGGCACTGCCCCAAGATTCGATTCATTATTTTGCACCATTCCACCACCCGTGGTTATTCAGGTTCTGCCCCGTCAGGGCTTATCATGAAAGAGTATTTGCCGTGTTTTTATCTGCAAATCGAAGCAATAACGCCGATATCAAAAATAAAATCGCAAAAACCCCATGTATGCCCAAAATCTCCATCACCGAACTTCCCGGTACGGACTGCTGGCCTGTTATTATTGCGACAATACTGATTACTATCATAAGTATTGCCATGACAGATATCACAACCATCAGTCTTGTTGGTTTGAACTGAACCCAAAACCCGCTGAGAAGTCCCGCAGCAA
>RECI01000301.1 GCA_007694095.1 Balneolaceae bacterium
TGATTCATATTTGGATTCATCCGGGTTGTTTCATCAAGAAACCAGCCGTGAATTAATTCCGAAGCTTTGCGCGCGTATTCTTCATTATTACTGAAATACCAGGCAAGGGACAAGGTGTATATGGCTGAAGAAATATCAGCCAGCCTGGGGCGATCGTAGTTATATATTTCCGGGTTTGTAATGCCATCCCCCCGGTTTATTGTGTAAGCACCGGAGGCATCAGGCCATAAATACCGGGCGATACTCATATAATCATGATTGTCGCCGCTCGGGGGAAGCTGGGTTTTATCGGTTACAAACTGGTAGTCGTTACGTGCAACCAGCATGTCGGCACCTTCAGTTAACCGGTTTAACTCCTGTTGATAAAATGGATCATCAAGATTTGATTTTACCATTTCGAGGTGAGTTACATTCAGAATGTATGGGCCGGTATTGGCTATAGAAAAGTCAGGAACAGATTCCTGTTTTTCACTGCAGGCATACAACCAGAGAAAGAGGAGTGGCAAATAAATCATTATTCTTTTTGCCTGGACATTCATGAATGGTACATTGATTTTTTATTATACTAATATTGTGAGTTCTTTTGGATAAGACAAAATAATAAGAAATTTAGTCTTAAAATGATTCAAACTGATAATTTCTATAACAACAAAACACAAATATGAAAAACAATCCGACTGGTTGTATCCCCTCATTATTGGGTTTCATGCACGAAAATTTCCGATTTATTTTCCGTAATTTTTTCCTTATAACAAACAGTGATCAATGAAAGAAATTTCCTGTATTTTTTGTGGTATACCAAGTGATAATCCAGTAATCGAGGAGAACGGTTTTATAGGTAAACGTTGTCTGGAGTGTGGATTGATATATATTTCACCACGCCCGACACAAGATGAAATAATAGATCTTTATGGTCATAACAGTGCCCATATTTCGGCCCAAGAGCACATTTCAGATGAATATCGCAAGCGATTGTATGCACGTCATCACCTTGGAAAATTAAAAAAGTTTGCCGAAGGCGGGCAAATACTGGAAATTGGCGCAGGAGCAGGCTTCTTTCTTGATGAAGCACGTAAATTGGGTTTTGATCCATTTGGGCTGGAGTTTAACCCTCATCAGGCTGGATTTATGAGAAATCATCTTGGTATTCCATGTATAGAGAAGCCTCTGAGTACAGATATTTTTAATGGTAAACGATTTGATGTGATTTATCATTGCGATGTTATTAGCCATCTTTATGATCCATTATTTGACTTCAAAGTAATGAACAGCCTGTTGAAGGATCATGGAATACTTTTTTTTGAAACCGGGAATTTTGCAGAGATGGATCAATCCTATTATTCATACATTCCCACATTCATGTATCCTGACCACCTGTTCTTCTTTGGTTTAAATAATTTAAAAACCCTATTGGAGAAAACTGGTTTTGAATTAATTTACACTAAGCGCTATTCCATTTTCCCACAGCTGTGGTTAAAAAGTAAGTTTGGGAATCATCAAGGTCAAAAAAATGATGTTCATGAATTCCACCAAACCGGGAATCGGAATAATGGATTAGTGGAGAAATTAAAAGTTCGGGTAAATTATGGAATGAGATATTATGCCGGAGCTGTTTCACCAAAACAAAACCGGCCTCAAACTATTCTTATTTGTGCCAGAAAAAAGTTATAAATAAAACCCTCATGCAATTATGCAAAGGACTTAGAAATAAGAAAGTATAATTTGAACCCAACCGTATCTGTCATTATTCCTGTTTTGAATAATTGCACTCAGTTAAAGGAAACACTTAGTGCATTATCTGAACAATCATATCCTGCTGAGAAAATTGAAGTAATAGTAGTGGATAATGGCTCTGATACTGATATTTCGGAATGCTTCGGGGATTCCGTTGTTAAATTACTGTATGAGAAGGAGATAAAAAGCCCATATGCCGCAAGGAATAAAGGAATAAATGCATCCACAGGAGAAATTATTGCACTTACCGACGCAAATAAGACTCCCGAAACAAATTGGATTGAAGAAGGAGTGAAGGCACTAATCGTTCAGGATGCCGACATGGCTGGCGGGAACATTGATTTTTCACTGCCGGCAAAACCTACAGCATCAGAAGTATTTGATGCCACGTTTTTTAACAACAACAGAAATCTTGTTTTTAATGAACAAGCAGCTGTAACCGGCAATCTGTTTTTGAAGCGGGAATTAATGGATACAATTGGCCGTTTTCACGGTATATTCCGAAGTGGTATGGATATATGGTGGACACAGCAGGCTGTTAGAAAAGGGTACAAACTTATATTTGCTGAAAATTCCAGTGTTATTTGCAAACCAAGAAAATATTTTGCTCTAATGAAAAAATCACGAAGAGTAGGTATATCTCATCCCTTTATCAGGGCAGAGGCTGGAGATTCTTTAACCAACATTGCTTTGATCGTTTTTCGTACATTTACTCCACCGGGATTGCGTTGGCTAAAAGAAAATGTATCTGTGAATTACGGTTCAGGATTTCTGATAAGACTGTGGATGGTAGCTTGGTCGTATAAATGCTTCCTTGGTATTGGGAGGCTTCAGGGTTTATTATCTTTGAAAAAAATCAGGAAAAAACTGAAGTGAGGGGTCATTTGGTAACGATTTACCATAGGTCCAGCCCCTCATACCCAGATCGCACATCGCACATCAAAGAATGCAGATCGTAAATCAACCCGGCAAGATGTGCGATTCACGATGTGTATTCTGTGATGTGCGATATGTTTGCCAGCAACTTGCATCCAGTATCCGGTATCCAGCATTCAGATCGCGCAACGCTGACAGATCGGTAGGTGCTGTCAGGTTGATCCAGCATCCAGTATCCGGAACATGTGCAAATCAACCCGGAACAAGTTATCTTAACAGGCATGAAAATTGGTTTTTTGTATTATAAATTTTATCCAATTGAAGGCGGTGCGGCAATTCACGGTTACAATCTTGCAAAAGAACTTTCATTGCTTGGTTTTAAACTCTACAAACTGAACGGCGAAAATGATCCCTACACCATAAAACTGAATAATCCGTTTACAGGTTTTTTTTGGATGCTTGCTAAATGTGACCTTTTTTATGCAAGAATGGATTATTTCTTCAAGTTCAGAAATTTTCTTGTTGTATTGGCACTTCTTTTCAGGAAAAAAATGATAGTAGAGCTGAATGCACCCTCGGATGAGTTATATCTGTATGGAAAAACAAAAGCTTATATTGATCGGGTTGACTGGCTGATGGCACGGATACTGAAGAGGGCAGATGTAGTTATTGTAGTAAGTGAACCAATAAAACAATATTGCAGCAAGCAGTTAGGATTAGAAAATGTGGTTGTTGTGGAAAATGGAGCCAACCCGTTCGATATTTCCAGCGAAAGTGTGTCGGAAAATATTATTCGTCAATTGAATTCGATAAAAAGTAATTGGCAAAAACTTGTGGTGTGGTCGGGTTCTACGAATAAAATGCAGAATCTGGACGATTTAATTATTCTGGCCAAAAAGACAAAAACGAAGGCAGCATTTCTGATTATTGCAAAAGAGGAACCCGGAGAACAATTACAAGATGTGAACGAGCCTAATGTATTTATTTGGAAAGGTTTAAAAAGGCCGGATGTAGAGTATATCATCAAAGAATCAGATGTCGGTATAGCGATTTATGATGATTACCATTGGAGCAGATGGGGTTTCTACAACAGTTCCCTTAAAACATTCGAATATCTGAATAATGGCCTTATTACAATATCCAACAAAGAGGGTACCGAGATCCAGAAAATGAATTCAAATTTCAGGTATGCGAGAAATCTGGATGAAATGCTTACCTTTATAGATGAGAAATTGCCCGCTACAGGCTCAGTGAATCAATATCGCACATGGAAACACGTTGCATCTGAAATATCAAATCTAATTTACAGGCCAAATCCCGCTTGAAAATCAGAACGACGTTACATATTAAATCGATCGCTTTTCTGCTCCCTTTTTTTCTCTATGAAGAACTATGGTTATCCGTGCTGATGTTAATTGCCGGTATTATCTTGATATACTCTGAAAATGTAAAATCGGCAATCACGAGGTTAGACTGGAGAGAATATCTCTTTTTTATTTACATGTTCCACATGCTGTTTGGGGAACGAAGCTTCGCGTACGTTGGTATTGAACCTCTTTTTGTTACAGAAATTGTACTCGTAATTCTGACGGCAGCCTATGCAAAAGACTTATTAAAAATCCGAAGGGTTCTTGCTATCTATTACATTATCGTAATGATCGGGTTTGCGTATGCATTTGTTTATTTTTTTCAGTTCAGATTAGATGCAGTCCGGGACTCATTTATGCTGATTTATGCATTTTGGGTGCCTTTGGTTTATCATGTATTCAGGGACAGGAAACATTATCATTTTTTCTTTCTGTTATTGAAACTTTTCATAGTTCTGAAAGCGATTGCTTATTCATATGAAGGGCTGATGATAGTAACCGGTTTAAGATCGCTGACATTCGAAGGCTTCAGGTTCGGTGTTGGGTATGTGGTGCCATCTCTTATCGTTATAAGCCTGTTTCTTCCGCTGAAACATCTTGGATGGAAGTATAAATTACTCTCATTGTTAATGATTCCGGCAGTATTCACCATTTTTCACCGTTCCATATTTCTTGGAATCTTTCTTGCGCTGACGGTTATTTTTTATATGGGCAGCAATGGCGTTAAAAAAAATATCCTCAGGTATGGTTTATCAACACTCTTTTTATTGATTGGCTTTTTAATTCTTTATGATTCTCTTGTAGAGGTCGATTTATTCCGTATACTTGAGCGGAAATCATCACTTGAAGAAGGCAATATCAACTACAGGGTACTATCCTGGGAGCATGTGATGGAGAAATTTTACGCAAACTTTCTCCTGGGATATGGTGTAGGACGCCCGATTATGTTTGCTTACCAAAATGTTTTTTACTCAACGGTGGAACTCACTTATTTTCAGATCCGTGACCTTGCAGGCAATGCACAGCCTCACAATTCCTATCTGAATATACTAGCCCGCTTTGGGATATTGATTTTTCCATTTTTTCTCTATGCCATTTTCAAACCGCTTTTTCGAATCAGGCAGTATGTGGCCAGGGCAACTCAAAATGGGACTAACGAATATTCGATGTTGCTATTATTGACAGGTTTGCTGATGTTGATGTATGTGTTTACATTTTTTAATGTGGTACTTGAGGGGCCGCATCATTCATTTGCATTTTGGCTGGTTATCGGGATGCTTCTCGGTATGGGGAGGTCAGGATTGCTCAATCATAAAACCATTCGAATCAAAAGAACAGTTGTAATTGAAGAATGAATATTCTGCAGGTTCACAATAAGTATAAAATTATCGGTGGCGAATGGACAGTTTTACATCAGGAGTATGAACTGCTGAAACGTGAACATGATGTAGACCAGTTTATTGTTGATAATGAAAAAGAGCTGGAAAGCTATGTCAATCAGTTTAAACTGATCTTTTCAACTCATTACAACAGGCAGTCAAAGAAAAAAATGGCTGATATTCTGAGTGTAAAAAAATACGGGGTGATGCACGTTCATAATTTTTTCCCCCTTTTATCGCCGTCCATTTTTGAAGCCGCGCGAGAGCAGGGTGTGCCATCCGTGATGACACTTCACAACTACAGGCTGATTCACCCGAACGGACTTATGTATCATAATGGAAAAATTGACCAGCGAAGCATTAACGGTGGCAGCGCCTACAAGTGTGTGATGGACGGTGTTTACCGGAATTCAGTACTGCAAACTGCTGTTACAGCGTATATGATTGAGTATCACAGGAAAAATGCCACATGGAAAAAATTTCCTTCCGTATTTATTGCACTATCTCAATTTTCAAAAGATAAATTTATTGAAGGGGGATTACCGGGTGATCGGATATTTATTAAACCGAATTTTTTAAAAGATCCGTTAATTGATTTTAAGGAACTTGAAATTAGCCCAAAAAAGAAAAACAGATTTATTTATGTAGGAAGAATCAGCAATGAAAAAGGAGTAGAAGACCTGATTCGCTGCTGGCTGATGAACAACATTGATGCTGAATTGTATATGGTTGGTGACGGGCCTGTAAAACCAAAGCTCGAAAAATTAAGCAGGCACGACAGTTCCGTGAAATGGATTGGTGAAGTATCACGTAAGGAGATTTTGAAATTATTCTCAGACAGTAAAGCGGTAATTTTTCCAACAAAATGGTTCGAAGGCCAGCCTTTGGTTTTACTGGAAGCCCTCTCTATGGGATGCCCCGTAATCACTTCAAAAATTGGAAATCCCCGGGAGATCATAGAAGATGGAATAACAGGCCTTCATTTTACACCTGGCAATGTCATTGAACTGTATCAAAAAATTAAATTTGTTCTGAATAACCCGGAAAAATTAAGAGAATTTAGTGAAAATGCCCGCAAGGTGTACCTGAACAAATATTCGCCGGAACAAAACATACGGCAAGTTGATGAGATATACTTAATGGCCGATGAGTTCGAAAAAAAGCTGTCACGAACCAGGTAACCGGTAATGGCTGAGAAAGTAGACATACTGGGTGTGAATGTAAGCCGTCTTGATCTTGAAGAAACCATCGAACGGATGTCGTCGGCGATCGATCATAAAGAACGGTTACGGATAGCGGTAACTCCTGTAAATTGCCTGCTTTGGGCACGAAAAAATCCCTCGCTCAGGCATATTTACAATACTGCGGATATTGTTGCTGCTGATGGTGTTCCGGTGGTATGGGCTTCAAGGTTATGCGGTTATACCATCAATGGAAGAGTAACAGGACTCGATCTGCTTCCCCGGTTTGCTGAAACTGCCGCACAAAAAGGATATTCATTTTTTTTCCTTGGCGCTGCCGCCGGGGTTGCTGAATTACTTGCAGCCGGGCTCATGAAAAAAAACCCAGGCCTTAAAATTGCAGGTACGTATTCACCCCCTTATGCTGAATCATTTTCGTTGGAGGAAAATGATAAGATGATTGAATTGATCAATGATTCCGGAGCTGATGTTCTTTGGGTAAGCCTAACAGCCCCTAAACAGGATTTCTGGATAGCAGAACATTTTGCGCGGCTGCAAACGAAAATTGCCGTTGGTGTGGGCGCTGCATTTGATGTAGTAGCCGGTAAAGTTCCCAGGGCTCCTGTTTGGATGCAAAGATCGGGGTTTGAGTGGTTTTTCAGGTTGATGCAGGAACCCGGGCGCCTTGCATCCAGGTATTTGATCGAAGCGCCCGTTTTTTTTCCTTTAATACTAAAACAGGCAATTCAAACAAGATTTTCCAAACATGTTCGGAAAGAAGGATAACATATACATCGCCGGCCACAACGGAATGGTGGGTTCGGCAATCTGTCGCAGGCTGAAAAAAGAAGGTTTCAAAAACCTGGTTATGAAATCGAAGCAGGAGCTTGACTTGAGAAACCAGCAGCATGTGATGGAATTTATGAATCATAAAAAGCCCGATGCAGTAATCATGGCTGCTGCCTTGGTCGGTGGTATTCTTGCCAACGACAAATACCCATATCAGTTTCTCAGGGAGAACCTGGTTATTCAGGACAACCTCATTCACAGTGCCCATCAAAACAATGTAAAAAAACTCATATTTCTCGGCAGTTCTTGTATATACCCGAAATATGCCGAACAACCGATGAGAGAAGATTCTCTGCTTACCGGTGAGCTGGAACCCACAAACCAGTGGTATGCCATAGCCAAAATTTCGGGCGTAAAAATGTGTGAAGCACTAAGAAAACAATATGGCCGTGAGTATGTATCGCTGATGCCAACAAATTTATACGGAGAAAGTGACAATTTCGACCTGGAAACCTCACACGTACTTCCTGCCATGATCAGAAAATTTCATGACGCAAAAGAAGCGGGGCATAAACCTGTTAAGCTTTGGGGAACCGGTAAACCGAGGAGAGAATTTTTATATGTTGATGATGTTGCAGACGCAGTTTTGTTTGCCTTGGTAAACAATTTACCGGATAACCTGTACAATGTAGGTGCCGGTAAAGACATTTCTATTTTGGAGCTTGCTGAAAAAATACAGCGAATCGTTGGTCACAATGGAACACTGACCTGGGATCATAATAAACCGGACGGAACACCAAGGAAATTGATGGATGTTTCAAAAATGACCGAACAAGGGTGGAAATATTCAACCGGTTTAACAGAAGGCATAAAAAAAACATATAAATGGTTTCTGAAAAACAGAAATAAAATAAGAGAGGTAAAATATAACTGAATACTGAA
>RECI01000250.1 GCA_007694095.1 Balneolaceae bacterium
ACCAGCGAATGAAATATAAAATCATTCTGGGTAATATGTGTAAGTTCATGCCGGATAGACAGATTTAACTTTACAGAATCATTACGAAGAGATTCGGGCAGAAGGATCACCGGCCGCCTATATCCGAATGTTACCGGTACAATTGCGTCCGCCAGAAACCCTATCTGAATGCTTCTGGGATGAGATGCTGCAAGCTTCAGATTGGCAATTTCTATATTTTGAACCTGTTGAAGGCCCAAAAAGGTTACAGATTTTTTGACCTTCACAAGTTGAATCCATTGCAAGGCAAAACGCAATAGGAAGACAGCCATTCCCACTCCGAATACAATTATAAAGCCCAAGTATAACCATTCAGCCATGCTGATTGTGGTTGTGCTTTCGGGCAGAAGGGTAATTTCAATTGGAGCAATAAACGTTACAAATTTCAGACTGGTTTCAGCAGCAGTTGGTGTCAAAAAAAGCGAGCTGTAACCCTGGAGCAAAGCAAGAGTTATTAATCCTGCCGGCAGTGCCAGCAGTATGGCAAGGCGAGTGTGGTAGTGATACTGAGGATGCAGTGACGGAAGGCTACGCAGAATCAGCCATCCTGCCAGGGAAAGGACAGTCCAGATTACAAGCGGGAGCCAGATAAAATGAATGGCCTGTTCGGCAAACGTTGAAAGCTGCATGACCAGGTTTTCCATCATGATTCACCAAGTTTGTCAATCAGATTTTTAATTTCACGCCTTTCTTCATCAGAAAGGTTTTCACTCTGTACCAGGGTTTGTACAAGGTCTTTCGGTGAGCCTTTAAACACCTTTTCTACCAGTCTGTCAATAAGGCTGAATCTTACATCATTGGGCTGAATGGCGGCACTGTAGATATAACTGCGTCCATCCTGGCGATATTTAAGATACTCTTTGTCGGAGAGGTTTTTCATAATAGTCATAACCGTGGTATATGCAACTTCACGGTATTCTTTCATCTTCTCATGCACGTCTGAAACTGACGCCTCGCCAAGTTCCCATACATGATTCAGGATTTCCATTTCTGTTTCGCCAAGAGGGCTGAGTGGTTTTCGCATATTGTTTTCTCGTTTATTAGTTCTTTAGTACTAATATGGTAGTAATTTAATTAAAAGTCAACATCACCAGAAAATATTTTCCTATAGTTATAATTTGTGACTGGGCACCTGATACTGGAAACTATAGCCCGGCTCGCTGAGCCGGAAAGGGAAAGCCATTGAAAAAAGAAAGTACACAGAATTACCGGAATGCGATTCTTAGTGTTTAGTAACCTGACAGCACCCACCGGATCTGTCAGGTTGCAAATTCGCAAGCGGATTGTTGTAATATTTTGACTGTCTTTAAAAAGACTCAAACACCAAAGTTTACATGATTTGCTTTTTGATCCATGCTATAACTTTCTCGACATCATCGCTATAATCAATGGGTGCACCAGATTGGCGAGAAAAAAATTGAGTATCCGGTTCGGTAACTTTTGTAAGAATCACAGGTTTGCCTTGCTTTAAAGCAAGGGCGGCTTCAGAAGCCGTGCCATGGCCCATTCCGCAAATCACCACAACATCTGATGTCAAAATGTTGATCACATTTCTGGCATGGCCCATACCTGTGAGAACTGGTATGGATACAAAATTCGACATACCGGTATGGTTGTCACCGGGCAAAATACCAATCACAGTTCCTCCGGCTTCATATGCTCCTTTCGATGCAGCATCCATGATCCCGGCCTCTCTGCCTCCGGTAAGCAGGATCCAACCGTTTTCAGCAATTCGTTTGCCAAGTTCCTCAGCATGCAAGAGTAGATCTGTATCGGCAGATTCACCGGGGCCCATGACACCAATAACAGGCTTTCTCAAATTTTTCATAAATGGGAACGAGGTTATTGTAAATTGAATTTCATCATTACATATATATTACGCATAAGGAATTTGAGATTTGGTTTATTACAAAATTATTACCGGATTCATGTGCACCAGGCATTGAGGGGCTGGCCTGGCTTCAATGAATAGCCGGCAATTCACAAAGATTCCAATCAATTGTTTTTTTTCTGCCTAATACATGTGAAAGATGATCATGAAAATCAACAGAATTGAAATATGCCTAGACCATTTTTAAAGCATATCGACCAAAAATGCAGAAAACCGGACCTGGTAAAGTTTGAAAAAGCAGTTTTTGTTCTGTATGATCAGCTAAATTTCGGCGCCTGGCCTGGATGGATACGGGAAGAAAAACCACTGCTCATTTTCATGGAGAGCAGGGGGAAAGGCGACGAAATTCCCCATCATAAAATGAAGGCTGCCTTTGTGCTGAGTTCGATGAGACATTTTGCACTTGAGTGTCTCGAAGATGGATTTGATGTTTTTTATCATTCCACAAATGGCCACTTAGATGACGGTTTGATGGAGATTATGAGTGATTATGAGGGAATCCTGTTTTTTATGACTCCATCCGAGTGGGACAGCAGGGAAAGGCTTAGAAAAGTAAAACTCATGTATGAGAGACGTGTGAGTGAGATACCCAATGGATTTTTTCTGGCCGATGCAGAAAAGTGGAAAGAGAAAATTAAACCGGGGTACCGGATGGAATATTTTTATCGGGAAATGCGAAGGCAAACCGGATATCTGATGAACGGTGATAACCCGGTGGGAGGAGAGTGGAACTACGATGATCAAAACCGGGAACCGCTGCCGGATAATCATCCTGTACCACAAATTCCTGTAATCGACCCGGATCTCGTCACCATTGAAGTGATGGAAATGGTTAAAAAGTATTTTCCGGATCATTACGGAAAACTGGACCATTTTCCGTACGCAGTTACCAGAAAAAATGCACTCAAATTGCTGCACCGGTTTATCGACGAACGGCTGGATGAATTTGGTCCCTATGAAGATGCGCTGAAAACCGGTAATCATACATTATTCCACTCACAACTTTCGCCTTATCTGAATAGCGGTCTGTTACTGCCGGGCGAAGTGTGTGAACTCGCCATCAGTACATATGAAGAAGGAAAAGCAAGGCTGAGTTCCGTTGAGGGTTTTGTAAGACAGATTATTGGTTGGCGCGAATATATACGGATATATTATGAAGCGATGATGCCGGATGTGCGTGATGCCAACCATTTTGGTTTCACCGGAAAACTGCCTGAAATGTACTGGACAGGTAAAACGAAAATGAAATGCATGGAAGAAAGCCTGCGTCCGGTAATTGAGGAGGGATATTCCCATCATATCCAGCGCTTGATGATCCTAAGCAACTTCAGCAACCTTACTGAGACCGATCCCCGTGAACTGAACCACTGGTTTTGGTTTGCATATGTGGATGCCTACGAGTGGGTTGAACTGCCGAATGTACTCGGAATGGGTACATTTGCCGACGGGGGAGTATTGGCATCGAAGCCTTATGTTTCCAGCGGGAATTACATCAACAAAATGAGCGACTATTGTAAAAGCTGCCACTACAGCGTTACCGGGAAGTCAGGCGAAACGGCCTGTCCCTTTAATTATCTTTACTGGAATTTTGTCGACAAACAGCGCGATACATTCAACGAGAGCGGTCGTGTGAATTTTATGGTGAACATGTTTGAAAAGAAAAAATCGGACACGGAAAAAGAAGCTATACGCAATTCAAGTATCACATTTTTAAAAGAGTTAAAACGTGTCATGTATACATAAAAATGCTGAGTAAATTCGTATTCATAACTTGTATTAAGAAATCACGTACAATTCGAAATAAAGCCGGACACATTTAATTATAATTCAAGGCATTGTATTAGTACCTCTTAGTTATAACCTATCCATTATTAAGGTTAATTTCATATCAAATAATATTATTCTAATCCGGCCGGAAACTTGTTATATTACAAGGATCACATATTTACCGACAATAACAGAAATAAAGCACAGTACAGCGTTTGAAATTCAACGAGTTTAATTTATCAGAGTCACTACAGGCAGGGTTGAGAGATGTAAAATTTGAAGAGCCCACCCCGATTCAGCAACAAGCCATACCACCACTATTAGAGGGAAAAGATTTAATTGGCGTGGCACAAACCGGTACCGGAAAAACTGGTGCCTTCGTTATTCCCATCATGGAAAAAGTGCTTCAAAGCAACAGGGATGGGGTAAAAGCATTGATCCTGAGTCCTACACGTGAGCTTGCCAGCCAGATTGACGAACAGATTTTCGCCATTGGCTATCATGCGGGCATTTCATCGGCAACGGTTATTGGCGGAAGCGACTTTTCGGTGCAGGCTAAAGCACTTAAGGCCGGGGTGGATATGATTGTAGCCACGCCTGGCAGGCTTATTGACCAACACAAAGTTGTTAGTATTGACTTCTCCAAACTTGAATTTCTCGTGCTCGATGAAGCCGACCGTATGCTCGATATGGGCTTTCTGCCCGATATGAAAAAAATTATTTCATGGCTGCCGGAAAATCGCCAGACCCTGCTTTTTTCCGCGACAATGCCGGATGAAATTCAGCGGCTTTCTTCTTCCATCATGAAAAACCCTGTGAAGGTTGAAACAGAACGATCCAGGCCTGCTCAGAGTGTTGAACAAAGGGCATACACCCTGAAAAGCAATCAGAAAATTCCATTAGTGAAAGGAATTTTTCGCGAGCTCGAGTGGGAATCCTGTATAATTTTTACTTCCACGAAAAAGGGAACCGATGAGCTGCAGCGGCTTCTGAAGAAAGAAGGGATCAAAGCTGAGAGTATTCATGGAGACCGAACCCAGGATGAGCGAAACAAGGCACTTGCTGCTTTCAAAAACGGACAGGTTCCCGTAATTGTAGCGACAGATGTTCTTGCACGTGGTATTGACATAAAAGGTGTGTCAATTATCGTCAATTATGATGTGCCCAACAATTCCGATGACTACATCCACCGGATCGGGCGAACCGGCAGATATGATAAATCAGGAATAGCAATCACTTTTGTTACCCGGCGCGACAGCCGAACGTTCCAGACAATTCTGGATATCAAAGGCAACACAATAAAAAGTGTTGAAGTGCCTGATAAATTCAATCATCATAATGAATTTTCATGGAAAAATGATTTTTCAGAGGCTGAATCACGGTCTGATAAGCCTGGACCGGATAAATCTGTTAAAGAGAAACAAAAGGATGTCCAAAAGCCGGAAAAATCATCAGCCGTCACTAATGTCAGTGAAAAAAAGAAGGGTAAAAAGAAAGACCAGGACAGGCGCCAGAAAACAAAACCGGTAAAAACGAATCAGGATCAACAGGCTGCACCGGCTCAAAAACAACAAAATAATCAGCAAAACCTGGCACGAAGTGAACAAAGCCAGCCAAGACACCAGCAAAAACAACATAAAAAAACACCGGATAAGCCTGAAAAAAAAGAGCCACAAAAAGTTGAAAAGCCCAATATTATACTGCCACCGGTAATCGACCAGGCAATAGAAAGAAACAAAAGGGCAAGGAAACCTGCGAAAGGCTTATGGGGACTCATTAAAAGTTTTATTCCGAAGCTTAAAAAATAACCCTGGTTCAGTATGCAGTACGTAACATCTGTCTTGATTTGGGCCGGAATCGTGTTGCTTATTTTGATATGGCTGCCAATGCTTTTTATATCAAGAATTTTTGACCGCGACCCGGTGAGATACCGTACCGGGCGGCTTTTCAGAAAAATGGGTTTGGCGATATCAAGAATAAACCCAAACTGGCAGGTTGCTATCGACGGGCATGATAAAATTGATGACAGAAACCCATATGTCGTAGTAAGCAATCATCTCAGCAATGCAGATATTCCCGTGATATCGAGCCTTCCATGGGAGATGAAATGGGTGGCAAAAAAGGAACTGTTTAAGTTGCCTTTTCTAGGCTGGATGATGAGGCTGGCAGGTGATATTCCCGTTGACCGAAAATCATCAAATAAAAGCATACCTGTATTTAAAAGGTGCAAATTTTACCTGGATCGAAATGTTTCGGTAATGTTTTTCCCTGAAGGTACCCGTTCGCGAGACGGTAGGCTTAACAGGTTTGCATACGGAGCATTCGATTTGGCAATCAGAGAAAAAAAACCAATCCTGCCGCTGGTACTCGAAGGTACACAAGACTGTCTGCCCAAACAGTCATGGAATTTTCAGCCCGATGTTTTTGTAAAATTAAAGGTACTTGATCCGATTGAAACAACGAACCTTGAACCGGAAGACGCCCCTGAATTAATGAAAACCGTACGTGATGCAATCGCTCTTCAGTTATCAGACTGGCGACAAAAACCGGTTTCCGAAGTTGACGCTACTTACCGGAATCAACAGGGTGATGTTGCTGGTTAAATGTTCCAGCGTCTTTTTCACTCTTTGACGGCCTTACAACTTTCCAGGCAAGAAATATCGCAATGAGTGATAAAATAAAACCAATGATCGGGTATATAATTCCCTCGGTAGGATATAAGAGGTGGATTTGTCCGTAACGAAACCCGGTTAATAACACACCAAACAAGATAAGGCCCGCAACCTGGTGATTTTTGTCGTACGTTAACACAAAAAGTGCCCCGAGAAAGGAGCTGAGCCCTGCCATCATTGTTATCAAAATAACAGAGAGCCATCCCGGGTAACCGGTGTATGAAAACATAAGAATTTGTTCATCGACGTAAAGAGCGATTAGAACGCGCACAAGAGAATCGAGGCTCAGTACAATGGAGAGCCCGATGAGGCCGCCAAGAATGCTTTTTTTCATTGTTTCAGTGTTACATTGCAGTTCATAAATAACGCTTCAGATGTTAATTTACCCGTCGACATATTGTTGACGTTACATTAGGTCATAGGGCACTTCCCGCAACTCCTCAGAATATTCTGAAAGTTTCTGATCTCTGAGATCCAACAGATAACTCAGATCGGCGGCGCGATAACAGATTTGTACAACAAGTTTTTCAAGATCTGTATCACTTTTTAGTCCCTCATCCATTGCATGAAGTATCGAATATCGGACTCCCCGGCGAAACGACTCAGCCGGTGTGGGTGCGTCAATAATTTTTTTCGCTTTCTCATATTGACCTCGAAGAATATCAGCTTCTTCCGGAGCAACATTAAGCTTTCCGGCCAATTGTTCAAGCGTCCAGTTCTCTCTATCAGCTTTATCAAGTATGTCAATATCCCCGGGCATTAATCGCGTGAATCTTTCAGCCCTCATTTCAAGTTTATCGGCATACTTGTCAAAGCTGTAGTTAAATGTTTCAGCTGCAAGCAGAAATCTACGTTTCATAGCGATACTTTCTGATTAATCTTATACGGTTAATATTTTTGTTTTCACTGCTAAAACTGATATAAAACTGTATGAACTTCAAAAACAAGGCAATCAGATGCTTAAAAAGCATGCTCTTTCAGGCTTATTAACAAAATCAACTGATCGTATCGGTAAGTTACTTTTTAATATTTACAATAGCAGAAAAAAACCGGATTGGATTCAATCTTTTGTATCTTCATGACCTTATTTTTAATCCTATATAAGTAAACATTTTTACACCATCATATCTATGGAACAAAACAACTTTCTTTCTCCCACCGGGGAAATAAAATTAAGTGGAAAAGAATTGATAGAATCGCCTGAAATGAAGGAAATTGCAGCAAAGGTTATCGAAACACACAAAATTGAACTTGGCCCTGCTCAAATCGGCTACCTGCTCGTATACCCGAATATTTCCAAGCAGCGTGCTGCAAAGTGCATGAAATCAACAAATGAGGTAAAACACTACTCCGGTAACGATTACCTGATCGAAGTGTCTGGCGATCTTTGGGATATGCTCGATACCGATACAAAAAAAATGCTTCTCTACCATGAATTGCTGCATGTGGATCCCGTTTTTACGGCAAAAAACCAGGAGTGGAAAATGAATCTCCGAAAACCCGATTTTGCAGACTATTATGAGATCAACGATAAATTCGGGAATGAATGGTATAAAACCATCCAGGCTACGGTTTCATCGCTTCACGATCTTGACCCGCGACAGGAAAGCAAGGTTTCAGTTTAAACCCGGATGATGCGGGATACTGGATAAACAACCTGTCAGCACCCACCGGATCTGCCCCATCGGGATCCCTTTGGGAACAGCGTTGTTGGGGTTTAGATACTGGATGCTGGATTCTGCATGCTGGATGCTGGATGCTGGATGCTGGATCAATAAATCGTGTATCGAACTCCTATAAATCAGGCAAAACAGATTTGTGATCAGTTGTTTTTTACCTTTTTTAATTACTTTC
>RECI01000131.1 GCA_007694095.1 Balneolaceae bacterium
CACTTGGCCACGATGGCGATGCCCATCAGCACCCGGCATACATCACCCTGCTCCAGAACAGCATCCATTGGCTGGGAAATATGAGACCTGGCAAAGTGCGATAGCTCCTGCCAGAGTCGGTTTAAAAGAAGACCTGACAGCGTGTTTGTCAAAAGTGAAAAGTGAAAAGTGCTCAGAGCGTTAGCGCTCCTAATTTATCCCATGTAGCGAAGCGAAGTGATTCCCGCGAAGCGAAAAGCTGGAGTGGTATCGGGATCTCCTGACTCTTTCAAGTGGCAGCCCTATACTAACGTCTGGAGATCCCTGGTTGAGCCAGGGAAGACGGATGGAGGATTATTTAAAAAAAATTTTAAAAAGTAACTCTCAATCATTATCAAAACACATAAAAAATGCCCAATAAAAAAGGCTTTTATTTCACAGAAAAAACCACAAAAGTTGAAAAACTGGAACGGGGAATCCACAAGTGGTTTTCTAGGCCCGATATCACAGATAGTGACGACCTGATCGTTGTTCAGGTAGATGTAGAGTCGGGCAGCGGTCACCCGTTTCATATTCATCCCACCATGGACGAAGTGATCTACATACTCTCAGGTGAAGCTGAGCAGTGGATCGAAAAAGAAAAACAGATTCTGAAATCCGGCGATGCCGTATTTATTCCCAAAAAAATGGTCCATGCCACATTCAACGAAAGCGGTAAGCCTCTCTCATTCCTGGCCATCCTCGGTCCAGCTGCTGACCTGGAAGGATCTATGGTTTATGTTTCAGAAGAAGAACCCTGGAAAAGCCTAAAAGATATTTGATGTTTGAGGATTCATCGTTTCAATGTACTCCCTGATCCGGGTAAACCGGAAATTCCAAATTCCAATTATCAAATTCCAAACTAAAAATCATTTTTATTTGACTTTTTCGGTAAATCAAGGCCTAAATTGTTGGTTGAAAATGTTTGAAATTTGGTGCTTGGAATTTGGTGCTTGGAATTTAGTTTTTTGCCATTTTTGACCACAGATTATTTAATAAGTGTTTAATCCCTTACGATTGCTGATGAGTAAAACCATATTGATTATCGGCTCTTTTGATACCAAAGGCACGGAGTTCGGATTCGTGAAAGAGCTGATCGAAAATAACGGGATCAACACCCTACTGATGGACACAGGCGTTCTGGGTGATCCTCTGATTACCCCAGACATTCCATCCGGTGAAGTGGCAAAAGCCGGGGGAACTACTCTTGAGGGCTTGCGGCAAAAAGGCGACCGCGGCAATGCAGTGGACGTGATGATCAAAGGAGTGCGTCAACTGGTGCCCGACCTATTTGAGAAGGGAAAATTCGATGGTGTGATCAGCCTGGGCGGCGGGGCCGGTACCAACATCGCCACGGCCGGGATGCGGGAACTCCCTGTTGGCGTCCCAAAGCTGATGGTATCCACGCTTGCCTCGGGCGATGTAAGTTCCTTTGTGGATGTGAAAGACATCACCATGATGTATTCTGTGGTGGATATCGCCGGGCTCAACAATCTTTCAAAAACCATTCTTTCTAATGCTGCCGGGGCTATTTGCGGTATGGTTCGGCAAACCGCTCCGGAATCGGACAGCCGGCCGTTGATTGCAGCTACCATGTTTGGCGTAACTACCCCTTATGTCACCACTGTTCGTGAAGAACTGGCCAAATCGGGTTATGAAACTGTGGTTTTCCACGCTACCGGAAGCGGCGGTCGCGCCATGGAAGGGCTGATCAAAGACGGGTATTTCGCGGCGGTTGCCGATGTAACCACCACAGAATGGTGTGATGAAGTCGTTGGCGGGGTACTCTCTGCAGGCCCTGACCGCCTGGAAGCCGCGGCAAAAGCGGGAATCCCACAGGTAATATCGGTGGGGGCACTGGATATGGTCAATTTTCACGCCATGAATACAGTGCCCGTAAAATTCAAAAACAGGAACCTGTACAAGCATAACCCTACCGTCACACTGATGCGGACAACACCGGAAGAGTGCACCGAAATCGGAAAACGGATTGCCGAAAAGCTGAATATGTCTGCCGCACCGGTTGTACTGATGCTGCCGCTCAAAGGGATAAGTGCCTTGGACCTTGAAGGGCAACCATTCTATGATTCGTCAGCCAACAAAGCCCTGTTTGACTCCCTGAAGAAACATGTGACGCCAAATATTCAGGTGGTTGAACTGGACATGCATATCAACGATCCGGAATTCGGCATTGCCACTGCCCGGCATCTGATTGATCTGCTGGAACAGCCTCCCTGAGAACCTTTCCCAACGTGGGGTAAATCTATTCTGCTCCGTCCAGAGCCTTTTGTAGTGGATATCATCTGTTTCTTCAACCAAGCGGCTCGTCGGATACCTGGGTATGATGCCTGTTGAAACATGGTATTTCTGTTCGGGTTAGATGATGGCGCCTCCTCGTAAGTGGATTGGAAGTTGAACGGAGTTATGGGAACTACAGAAATACCATGTTTGGGGTATAGGTATGGTGCCTGTTGAAACATGGTATTTCTGTTCAGGTTGGATGGTGGCGCTTCCTCGTAAGCGGATTTGAAGTTGAACAGAGTTATGGGAACTACAGAAATACCATGTTTGGGGTATAGGTATGGTGCCTGTTGAAACATGGTATTTCTGTTCAGGTTGGATGGTGGCGCTTCCTCGTAAGCGGATTTGAAGTTGAACAGAGTTATGGGAACTACAGAAATACCATGTTTGGGGCAACGTACCCAAATCTTGATGCACCAGTGAACTCAGCAACGCTGCAAGGTGCTAACGCACGCTTGAAGGTTGCTTAAAAAAGATTATTTTAATCCGAAAAACTCATAAATCAACTCAGCAATTATGCCATTTATTAACTACCAGGAATGTTTACAACGACTTAACGCCCAGATTAGCCAGAAAAAACCGATCATCGGTGCGGGGGCTGGAACCGGCATCTCCGCTAAATTTGCCGAAAAAGGCGGGGTTGATATCATCATTATCTACAACTCCGGCCGATACCGGATGGCCGGGCGCGGCAGTGCCGCGGGCATTCTTGCCTATGGTGATGCCAATGAAATCGTGGTGGATATGGCCCGAGAAGTGCTTCCCGTTGTAAAAGATACACCGGTATTGGCAGGCGTATGCGGAACCGACCCTTTCCGGCTAATGCCCGTATTTCTGAAACAGCTTAAAGAGATGGGTTTTGACGGCGTTCAGAATTTCCCGACCGTGGGAGTTATTGACGGTAACTTCCGTCAGATTTTGGAAGAGACCGGAATGAGTTTTGACCTCGAAGTGGAAATGATCCGTATTGCCCATGAAATGGAAATGCTCACCTGCCCGTATGTATTTGATGAGGAACAGGCTGTTAAAATGACCGAAGCCGGTGCCGATATTATTGTGGCCCACATGAACACCACGGTGAAAGGTTCTATCGGGGTAAGCCGGGATGTGGCGCCCACACTTGAAGAATCGGCCGAACGGGTACAGGCAATTCACGATACAGCAAAAAAAATCCGTGAAGACGTGATTGTTCTCTGCCATGGCGGACCTATCGCCGAGCCTGAAGATGTACAGTATATCTTTGAGCACACCACCGGAATTGCCGGTTTTTTCGGGGCATCCAGCGTGGAACGTCTGGCCACCGAACGGGCGATTGAAGCGCAGGCGAAGGCGTTCAAGGATCTTAACATCTGATTATACCATAATTTTCAGTCATTTAACCATAACATCTGCCATGCAGTCAAACTACATCAGTACCATTACGTGTCTCGTAATTATTATACTTCTCTTCAGCGCGTGTGAAAAGGAACGGTCTCCGGAATATTCAGAAAAACCCTATCTGCAGGTTCTCTTTCTGGGTGATGACCGTGGCCATGAACCGTCTGTCCGTCTCCGGGATATTGCCCGGCCTATGCTCGATCGCGGCATCCACCTGTACTATACCAGCGACATCAACGACATCAATCCTGAAAACCTCGCTAAATATGACGTGGTTCTTCTGTATTCGAACTACCATGAACCCCACTTTCCTGCAACACCACGCGAAATCGAAGATGCCCTGATCGGGTATGTTGAAAACGGCGGCGGATTTGTTGGCATACATGCGGCATCGGGCAATTTCAGGGATTCACAGCGTTACATCGACATGCTCGGTGGTGCTTTTGAAAGCCACGGTGCCGATTCGTTCCGGACCCGTATCGCCGAGCCCGATCATGAAATCATGCTGGGATTTGAAGGGTTTGAAAGTTGGGATGAAACCTACATTCACAATAATCACAACACAGAAAACCGAACTGTTCTGAGCTACCGCGATGATGAACCTTATACTTGGATCAGGACCCATGGAAACGGCAGGGTGTTTTATACTGCCTGGGGCCATGATCAAAGAACGTGGCAAAATACCGGTTTTCATGATTTGGTGGAACGAGGCATCCGGTGGGCGGCCGGTCAGAATGTACAGGATGAGCTTGCAAAACGAGAAATAAGCAATCCCTTTACATACACCGTGCTCGACGTTCCCTTCCCTCCACCACACGAAGAGCGTCTGAGATATGAAGAAGAAGTTGGGCCGATGGACCGCGGAGCAAACAACCCCCGGTACTACCGGAAGCAGCTCCCGGTGGATCCCGAAATTTCCATCGACAGAATGATTGTTCCTGCCGGGTTCCGTGTAGAGCTGTTTGCATCCGAGCCGGAACTTGTGAACCCAATCTCAATGAACTGGGATGAGCAAGGGCGCCTATGGGTCATCGAATCCATCGAATACCCCTACCCAAGGGGTTTCTGGCCTGATGGCGGCGGCAAAGACCGCATCCTCATCCTTGAAGATACCAACAGGGACGGACGGGCCGATAAATTCACGGTTTTTGCTGAAGACCTAAACATCCCCACCAGTCTTGTTTTTCATAATGGGGGCGTAATCGTGCACCAGGCACCCGAAACCCTTTTCCTGAAAGACACCACCGGTGACGGCAATGCCGACCACCGCGAAGTTCTTTTTGAAGGATGGCACCAGTGGGACACCCATGCTGGCCCGAACAACATGCAATACGGGCTTGATAACCAGATCTGGGGTGTTCTCGGTTATGCAGGTTTTGACGGAACGGTAGGCGGCGAACATCATGAGTTCCGAATGGGTGTTTACCGCTTTGAGCCGGACGGCTCCAAACTGGAGTTTCTACGCCGCACCAACAACAACACATGGGGCTTCGGCTTTAACGAACAGGGAGATGCCTTCATCTCCACCGCGAACGGCAATCCGAGCACCTGGTTCCAGTTTCCCCAGCGGCTTTACGGCAACCTCTTCGGACTGGACGATTCCGTTACCGACCGGCTTACCGATACCGCGCGGATCATCACCCTTACCAACCTGTTCCGTCAGGTTGACTGGGTCGGAGCGTTTACATCGGCTGCCGGTCATGCACTCTATACTGGAAGAACCTACCCGAAAGAATACTGGAATCGAATTGCGTTTGTAACCGAACCCACTGTGCAGCTTGTTGCCGAAATGATCATTGAAAAAAACGGATCAGGATTCAGGGCCTCCCATCCTCGCAACCTGATTGCCAGTGATGATGAGTGGTTCAGCCCCGTACAGGCCGAAGTGGGCCCGGATGGCCATATCTGGATCGCCGACTGGTACAATTACATCATCCAGCACAATGCCGAGAGCGACCGGCAGGAACCCACGCCCGGCAACGCGTATGCCAATCCGCTGCGCGACCGCCAGCATGGACGAATCTACCGAATTGTTTATGAAGGGGCCGGGCCGGCCGAACGGTTTACCCTTGCCGGTGCAAGGCCGCAAAAACTGGTGAGTACGCTTGCTCACGAAAACATGTTCTGGCGCAAGCATGCACAACGCATTCTAGTAGAGCGTGGTGAAACTGATGTGGTTCCGCAGCTCATCGACCTGATCAGTGACCGTTCCGTTGATGAAGCCGGGCTGAATACAGGTGCAATTCACGCTTTGTGGACTCTTCACGGGCTGGGTCAGCTCGACCGGGCTGAAGGTGAAGCGTACGAAGCCGCCGCTGAGGCTTTGCAGCATCCATCCCCGTCGGTACGTAAAAATGCCGTTCAGGTATTGCCGGCCGCTGTCGAATCCGTTACCGAACTACTCGATTACTGTCTGATCGACGACCCCGACATGCAGGTGCGGCTGGCAGCCATTGTTGCCCTTGCCGATATGCCGCCATCACATGATGCGGGTGCCGGTTTGTTCAACATTTTAGGAAAACCGGAAAACCTGGCCGATCGCTGGATTCGGGAGGCTGGAGCGCTTGCCGCTGCCGTGCATAATGTAGGCTTTTTGGCTGCGGCTGATGCAGCAGGGAAACTTCCCGATCCCGGAAGCACCGCCAGTGAACATACAGCAGAAACGATCGAAGGAATAGTGGCGATGGTACTGAGCGAAGACCCAGATGCTGTTGCCCAAATTGGCCAGGTGGCCGCAGCCGTTCTCCCTCCTGCCGTGGATATGGTTCTGCAGATGGGAGTGATTGAAAATGAAATGAGATTCGACCTCGAAGAACTCCGGGTGAGAGCCGGGCAAACCATCCGGATTGATTTTGTAAATACCGATAACATGGAACACAACCTACTCATCCTCAATCCCGGCACCCTGGCTGAAGTTGGCCGGCTCGCCGATGAAATGATCACCGCGCCTGATGGACGTCAGCGTATGTACGTCCCAAATTCACCCGCCGTACTCGCATCGACGCCCTTGCTCGATCCCGGCGAAAGCTACCAGCTGATATTCCGCGTACCCGATGAACCGGGAGAATATCCGTTCGTCTGCACCATTCCCGGCCACTGGCGCATCATGAACGGAATAATGATCGTAGAGTAAAATTCAGCGAAAACCTTGAAGCGTGCGCCAGCACCTCCAAGCGTTTGAGCGGGTTGCAGGTAATGTTTGAGGTTCGATGTTTAAGGTTCAAAGTTCAAATTGAAGATCAAAAATCTGGTATCGAAAAACGCCAACCGGATATCATCCATCCAGCGGGCTTTTTACGCCGCGGCCTCCCCTGTTTAGCACGTGGAGGTATATCGAAGTGGTCTTCAGGTTTTTATGTCCCAATAAATCCTGCACAATTCTTATATCGTAACCATTTTGAAGTAAATGGGTTGCAAAAGTATGCCGAAGCGTATGCGGGCTTACTTTTTTAACAATCTGAGCTTTGCGTGCAGCATTTTTCAGTGCCCGCTGAATATTCTTTGGGGATATATGATAGCGGTGCCGGAATCCTGTTTTCGGATCCGGTCTTCTGTACCTTGATGGGAATAAATACTGCCATCCGAATTCGGATGATGCATCCGGATATTTTTTGCAAAGCGCATTGGGCAGAATGGTCTTGCCAAACCCCCGGGCAAGATCCTGGTTGTGAAGGTTCTTAACTTTTATGATATGAATTTTCAACATCTTTGCCAATGATTCCGGCATCATGGTGATCCGGTCTTTATTACCCTTTGCTCTTCTTACCGTAATTTGATGGTAGTCAAAATCCAGGTCATGAACTTTCAGGCGAAGTGCTTCGGATATACGAAGGCCCGATCCGTAAAGAAGCGAACATACCATCAATGGAATTCCATGAAGATGCTGCAATAGTTGGCTGACTTCGGATTTAGACAATACAGTTGGAAGGTGATCCGGTTTTTTTGCACGTTTCAGTTGTTCCAGTTCACCAATATTTTTTTTCAAAACTTCATGATACAAAAAAACAATTGCACACAACGCAAGGTTTTGTGTTGATGCTGCCACATGTCTCTCCAAAGCAAGATGATTCAGAAATTGGACAATTTCTTCATTTCCCATTTGTTCAGGATGCTTTAATTGATGAAACCGGACATATCTTTCAATCCAGTTACAATAACTTTTTTCCGTACTGTGACTGTAATTTCTTCTGCGGATTTCCTGTTTTACACGTTGAAGCAGTTTCATGGTTCATTGAACAAAATGGAGATGCGATTAAGAGTATGAACCGAAAAACATGAATTCCTTACAAATAAAGATGGCCTTTTTTTTATATTGCGGGTCATTCATTGTGAAACAAAAGTCGCGCAATATCAAAAAAATCTTTGTTTTATTGCCAAATTGGTTGAAATCGGATAGATTACGACAAGGGGCACTGCGGTGAGCTGTCCCGCAATTATATGTTAATTTGCCACATCGAATACAAACTATTCCTTGGAGAATAGACTTGCGATGGTCTTCATTGACAGAAACATCTTTCCGCTGTC
>RECI01000302.1 GCA_007694095.1 Balneolaceae bacterium
TCAGGCGCTATCGTAATCTGCCTTTCGGATCTTATTGATTTCCTCTTCTTTCTCTCTTAGTTCCTTTTCGAGATCATAATCTTCCTGAAGGCCCATCCAAAACCTGGCACTTGTTCCAAAAAACCTGGAAAACCTGAGTGCCGTATCGGCAGTGATTCTCCTGCGGCCTTTAATGATTTCACTGATCCGGGTTTGAGGAATGAACGTTTCTTTCGCCAGACGATATGCGGTGATGTTCATCTCATCAAGAAACTCTTCTTTTAAAACTTCGCCGGGATGTATGTTTGGCAGTTTATCCATATCATTTATATTACTAATGAATCTCAGTACTAACGTTAAAAGTTAGTATTTATTAGTTTTAATTCATACTGCTTTTTTCACATAATCGTCTTGACCAAAGTTGCAGCTAACTAGCATCAAAGCCTTGTAAAACAGTACTTTGATTTTTTTTGAGTACCGGTTTGTGTACTACGGATTTTCGTTTCACGAAGGGATAATTTCAATAACTTTCCACAAGCCTATGAGTATGCCATGGGAAATGGTTGGAGATCTCTGGTCAAGCCAGGGATGACGTGGGGGGAAACCCATGCTTACGCAGTGGGATGACGTTGAGGGGGCATGATGTCGCCAGTCATTCAATCACAATTTCATCTACAAGCATTCTTGCAGGGCGTCCTGCACCTGCAGGTGTAGGGTGCCAGGATGGGGTATTTCCAATAGTATGCGCAATCACTTTAATATATCTCCCCTTCCGCGGCGCGAATTCTGTTACAAAATCCCGTATCTGAACGCCATTCTCATCAATTGAGAGATCATGCCAAACCGTACCGGCCGGTTCAAAGTTTAGTCCGTCTTCAGATAAATAGTATTCCACTTTTTCAGGAAGTATCATCAGCCACTGAGTATGCTGATAATAGGACGATTCGATTCTCCTGATGTCCTGAATTTCTTCCAGGTCGATCAGAACCTCCAGGTTTTGCCCCGAAAATCCAAGCCAATTATATAGAAATGTATGTCCTCCACGTACGCCATTCGTCAACATATGTTCAGCTTCATCTGGCAGTATATCCAGAGACGGAGTGATAAACATAACCGGTTTTCCAAAAGCAAGATGTTCGTTGAAGCCTTTATAAAAGAGCCGGTACATCACAGACCGGTACTCCTCCGGTGATGTACTCCACTCTTTAACCCTTGAAATGCCGGTTTTAATACTCAGATCTGTAAATGGATCAATTTTTGAAAGGATTTTATCCCGGACATACCAGTTTCCATCTATTTTTTCAAACATACCCTGTTTACCGGTAACGTTATGTTTCGCCTGTTCCATAATGGTAAAATCAATCGGCAGCCTGGCAACCTTCACTCGTTCAAGCAACACCCGGTCATGGCTCACAGCCTGTTCAGCCATATCAAAAAGTTCCTCATACAGGCTAATCCGTTCCGGACTCAAATAGCTTTCTGATGCAATATTTGGTATGCTTCCAAATATACGGAGCGGGATATCCGATTCAGCCTGTGCCTCCATCATGGTATCAATATACTTCCTGATATAAACTCCCGCATCACCGTAAAATCCGCCAAGAAAATCATCCATAAGCTCATCGATATCCGCATTGGGATTCCATAAGAGTTTTGCAAGCAGCCAGGCGCGCAGTTCTGAAAACTCACCTCCAACCTCCCTGTTTCCCTGCTTAAACATGGCGGTGACTCCATGTTCGGCGAAAAATCTGACATTCGGTTTTAAAACATGCAGATTTGGGAAAGGTGCAACCAGGTTATGAAACTGGATCACATAATCCCAGAGTATGATATCATCTGCAATTTCACCCCATTCAACCACATCACGACGGAAATCTGCACTTGCGGGATCGGTTTCTATCGGCTGATCACGAATCACCTCAATACTGCATAGCATAATGTTTACATTTTGGAGCGGGCGTACATATCTTGGGGCCTTGCGTGAATATTCATAAGCGAGAGTGCTTATGATTTTGTCGGGAAACCGTTCGGCGATCTGATTTACAAAACGTATGATGGTTCCCGACTGAGACTCCTCTTGTTCATCAATTGCCTTACATTCATCACAGGTGCAAAAACTTTGATTATCGTTCTGGCTTACCGACCAGTATGAGGCCTCAGGATTATTTGCCATTTCCCTGCGCAGGTTTTTTACGGTTATCTCCAGCACATCGGTATTTGTAAGGCAGAGTTGGGTAGGCATTCGAACCCCGTTTACCATTGCATAATATTCCGGGTGATCTTCAAAATAATCCATTGGTGGTACCAGCTGGTTAAATGTATGTACCCAGAGCCCCCAGTCGGGCCTGCTGCCATCCTCATTATGGGAAAGCTTGTTCCAGTTTACATACTCCTCATCCCATGTTCCCCGGTAATGAATATACCTGGATTGAACAACGGGGATCTGTATATCATAAATCGAATCAAGAACAATTCGCTCTTTTTTGGGAGTTAGAATCACATCGGGACTATACATCCGTGCCCCTAAATACTCTTCGAGAAAAGTATAGACTCCAAATAGAGTGCCTTTGCCAATTCCACCGGCAATAATTAGCCGGGAATCCAGCGTTTTAATGACAAATCCATCCCGCTCAAGCTCATGAAAATCTATGTTGGCATTGATCTCATCTAGACGTTCATTTCTTCCTAAAACAATTTCAAAATCACTTCTATGTTTACCAGCCGTAACAATAGGGAGGGCTGCACCGGAAATACGCAGCAGGTAATCCTGTAATACTTTGGCTGCCTTTTCTTCTTGTATGTTAGCAGCTGATGGTACAACAATGCGATATAACGTAGTTTCGTTATCAGCCAGTACGATTTTTCCATTTAACAGGCGCCAGGCTTCAGCCTGAAACGCTAAACCACTTTGAATAAAACCGATCGATATGAATAAAACCAATATGAACGATATAACCGGTACTCTATAACGCAACATGATACATGGGTATACTCTGTTATTTGCCATGAAACTCTGGATTTTATAGTGAGATGTTAAATATTATGGTCACCCGTTTGTGCCACAATGATATACAGTCCCGTAAAAACATAATGCACTGTTTATACAGATGTAATATAATTAGATCTGTGTTGATTTGTATGGGTAAGGTGTTCAGGCTTACGCCACGGGATGATGTGGTGAGAATAGAATCATCCTGACCCCTAAAATAATCTCCACCACGCAAATCATACTCAATTTTTGTAGTTTCGTACTAATAAAACTAAGCTTTTTAAACAAAATATTTCCTATGTACGGATCACTTAAAGACACCCTTCAAAATGAACTCAGCCAAATAAAATCAGACGGCCTCTACAAAGAAGAACGTATCATCACCACCCCACAGGGTGCGGTGATTAAAACCACCAGGGGAGATGAAGTCATTAACTTTTGCGCCAACAATTACCTTGGTCTCTCATCACATCCCAAAGTGATTGAGGCAGCCAAAAAAACGATCGATGAGTACGGGTACGGCATGTCGTCCGTGCGGTTTATCTGCGGAACACAAACGATCCATAAAGAACTCGAGCAGAGAATAGCTGAGTTTTTGGGCACTGATGATGCCATCCTCTACGCTGCCGCATTTGACGCAAACGGCGGGGTGTTTGAGCCGCTGATTGGAAAGGGGGACGCCATAATTTCAGACCAGCTGAACCACGCTTCCATCATTGATGGTGTTCGCCTTTGCAAAGCCGATCGGTATGTATATAAGCATAATGATATGGCCGATCTTGAAGAACGCCTCAAAGAGGCACAGAATGCCCGTACCCGTATCATTGCCACCGACGGAGTTTTCTCGATGGACGGAACCATTGCACAGCTTGACAAAATCTGCGACCTGGCTGATAAGTATGATGCGCTTGTAATGAGCGACGAGTGCCACTCAACCGGTTTTGTCGGTAAAACCGGCCGTGGCGTGCACGAATATCACGATGTGATGAGCCGGGTGGATATCATCACCGGCACGCTGGGCAAAGCGCTCGGCGGAGCCTCAGGCGGATTTACGGCCGCCCACCAGGAAATTGTGGATATGCTGCGCCAGCGTTCGCGCCCGTACCTCTTTTCAAATACACTGGCTCCGGCTATTGCGGGGGCTTCCATCGAAGTTTTAAAACTGCTCAGCGAAACCACCGAACTTCGTGACAAACTCGAAACCAATACCATTTACTTCCGCGAGAAGATGACTAACGCCGGATTCGACATCAAACCGGGCACACACGCCATTGTACCGGTGATGCTTTATGACGCCAAACTCTCACAGGATTTTGCCGGAAAGCTGCTCGAAAAAGGGATCTATGTCATCGGATTTTACTACCCGGTTGTACCCAAAGGCCAGGCACGGATACGTGTACAGATTTCCGCATTGCATGAAAAAGAACACCTGGATAAAGCTGTGAATGTGTTTACAGAAATTGGCAGGGAATTGGGGGTGATCAGTTGAGAGTTGGCAGACGGCAAAAGTGAAAAGTGAAAAGTGAAAAGTGAAAAGTCAGTGACATGGCAGCGATTACGCGCTATTCATGATCCTGTTAGCGTAGAGTGTTTGCGTTGACCTGTTGAGTATCCTGCTTGCGCAGGCTGTTGAACTGTATTTTTGTTTAGGAATTCTTTGCCAGTGATATACAGTTCCACAGTTCCACGTCACAAACGGCGGCACAAGCGAGACGCATGCGCCATCATGTAACGCCATCAGGACCCAACTTTTCACTTTTCACTTTTGCCGTCTGCCAACTTACGAATCGGATAACACCACATGAGTCAGAAAGATTTTGAACGAATGGCGAAACTCTTACCTTTATACCTGAATACAAAATCAGATTGATTTTTTTATTTTAAAACCCATTAACTCCTGAAATAAAGAATGAACAAAATCCTGATCACCGGGGCATGCGGGCAGCTTGGCAGTGAACTGACTGCAGAACTCAGAAGTATTCATGGAAACGATCATGTGATTGCCTCTGATGTAAGTGAACCCAATCCATTGATGGGTGAAGGGCCTTTTGAACATCTGGATGTGCTCGACCGTCCCCGGATCGAATCCATCATTGATCAGTACAAAATCGATACCATATATCATCTGGCCGCCCTTCTTTCAGCTACTGCTGAAAAAAACATCCATTTAGCCTGGGACCTGAACATGGGCGGTTTATTGAAAATTCTCGACATCGCGAAAAAGAAATCTTTGGAAAAAGTCTTTTGGCCCAGCTCTATAGCCGTATTCGGACCTGATGCCCCAAAAATCAGAACACCTCAAACGGCCGCCTGCAATCCCGCCACTGTGTATGGAATCAGTAAACTCGCAGGTGAGCAGTGGTGCTCTTACTTTCATCGAAAGTTTGGAGTGGATGTGCGAAGCCTGCGTTATCCCGGTCTTATCGGCTATAAATCGCTGCCCGGTGGCGGCACTACCGATTATGCCGTAGATATTTTCCATAAGGCAATAAGGGGTGAGGAATTTCATTGTTTTCTGAATAGAGACACCGCTCTTCCGATGATGTACATGGCTGATGCCGTGAAAGCAACCATTGAACTGATGCAGGCCCCTGCTGAAAATATCACTATCCGAACCAGTTATAATGTTGCTGCTATCAGTCTTTCACCGGGTGATTTAGCAGCAGCCATACAAAACGATATTCCCGGATTCAAAATCCGTTACGAACCGGATCATCGCCAGGCAATTGCCGATTCATGGCCCATCAGTATCGACGATACCCCGGCCCAAACCGACTGGGGCTGGCAGCCATCTTACAACCTGCAATCCATGACGGATGATATCATCAGGCAATTGCCCGTTTTCTGGAACCTGGATACAGCATGATATGTCATCCTGCTTAAAACTGTACCGCATGAAATCATTCATCGTTCTGATGACAGCCTGTTGTCTGCTGATGTTGTCGTGCTCAAAACCGTTGGTGTTTCAGTCTTATGATCTGCTGATTACAAACGCCACCATTATAGACGGAACGGGAGTGCCAGCAATTGAAGGCAGCATACTCATTAACAACGGTATTATACAGCAGTTTGGTAACATCGATACCACACGCGTACGGGCATCTCAAAAAATTAACGCTGCCGGGCGGGTTGTTACCCCCGGCTTTATCGATACCCACTCGCACGGGAATCCTCTGGAAACGCCCCGGTTTGATAATTTCCTGGCTATGGGTTCAACCACCATCAGCCTGGGCATGGATGGCAGCAGTCCCGGCGCTGATGATGTTGCAAGCTGGATGAACGAGGTGGAAAGAGCGGGAACAGGCCCGAATATCCTCCACTTTACAGGACATAATACCCTGCGTGAAATTGTGGAAGCCCCCCGGGAATCCGGGTTGGATTCAGTTTACATCGAACAAATGAAATCCCTTTTGACGAAAGCATTGCAAACGGGATCGTTTGGGCTCACCACAGGGCTGGAATATGATCACGGTTCCTTTTCCGATCTCACCGAACTTGCTGAACTTGCAAAACCGGTAGCTGAAGCCGGTGGACTGGTAATGAGCCATCTGCGCAGCGAGGATGATGACAAAATTGTAGCCGCAATTCGTGAACTGATAAATCAGGCCAGGCTCTCGGGTGCCGACGTTCACATATCCCACCTTAAAATTGTATATGGGAATGACAGAAGGCGTGCCGAAAGTGTACGTAATCTGATGCAAGAAGCAAGAAATGAAGGAATCAGAATTACGGCAGATTTGTATCCCTATACCGCGAGTTACACCGGACTTTCTATACTTTTCCCGGATTGGGCTCTGCCGCCCAACGACTACCAGGAAGCAGCTCAAAACCGAAGAAATGAACTTTTTTCATATGTGCGTAATCGTGTGAACGCCAGGAACGGGCCGGAAGCGACCTTGTTCGGCACCGGGTTGTGGGCCGGATTTACTCTCGCTGAAGTTGAAGAATACCTTGAACGGCCATTCGAAAATATTTTAATCCAGGATTTTGGTCCGGAGGGTACAAGTGCGGCCTATTTTGTGATCAATGAACAGGCCATGCGTTTGTTTTTAACCGATCCTTATGTAATGATCAGTTCTGACGGTAGTCCAACTATGCATCACCCCAGGGGATATGGAACTTTTGCAAAGATGATTAGAAAATTTGTAATAGATGATGAACTGCTCACGCTCGAAGATGCTGTTTATAAAATGACCGGGCTGCCTGCCGGTACTTTGGGTATTTCTGACCCGGATATTGCCGGTATTCCGCGTGGATTGATCCGTGAAGGTTTTGCTGCCGATATATTAATTTTTGACCCTGAAAACGTAGTGGATCTTGCAACCTATGAAGACCCGCATCAATATGCCGAAGGGTTTGACTGGGTTTTTGTGAACGGAACAGCTGTGATATCAGACAGTGAAAAAAATGACCGTAAACCGGGTATTGTAATCCGGCGGATTACTCATAAATGATCACATAATGAAAGTTAAAATATGCTGCATCAGTTCTGTTGAGGAGGCAAATCTTGCTATTGGGCTTGGTGCTTCAGCACTTGGTCTTGTTTCCGGAATGCCGGGCGGCCCCGGTGTAATACCTGGTATATTGATCTGAGCAGCGGCATTCATAAAAACTATAGTCTGGAAGACTTCTTCAAAAAGATTCAATACATTTATTCTCAACTAACAAACTTACATCCCTCATCATGAAACAACCATACAACAGAATACTTATTTGCTTTTTCCTGTTTTCCCTTCTCCCGATGCAATTTCTTTTCGCACAGAATGAAGTAATTGCTTTATCAGATCCCATTATCTCAACAGATCAGTACAACGTTTATGGTTCAAAAATGGACGAAACCTATTCACTGACTGATCTTTCCGTAATGGATTCATCAGAATTTGACGCTGAAAACAGACAAGAATCTTATTTTGCCGGAGTCCTAACGGAAGTCTGTCAAACCCGTGGCTGCAACTTTTACCTGGATACCGGAGAACGACAAATCCGGGTTCGATTCCTGGATTATGGATTCTTTGTACCCACCGATTCCACTGGCAAAAATACAGTAGTGCGCGGCGGTTTTGTACAAAAAGCAGATGAAGAAACCGGTGAACCTTATTTTGAGCTGCTCTCCAGCGCGATAAAGATATATAAACCATTGTAATTATTAGTATTTACACGACATGGCAGAGTGCGAACGATAGTGAGCTCCTGCCAGAGTCAGTGGGTGCACCAAGACCTG